>CAZMIS010000638.1:0-2236 GCA_964566325.1 uncultured Anaerolineales bacterium | reverse complement strand
GCCAGAGGCTCTCGGCCGACGAGACGAGCGTTCCGAGCACCGCGATGCCAAGTCCCGCGAGCCACCATGAGGCGCGCAACTCAAGCGTTCCCGGCACGTCTGCTCCGTAAAGGCCCCGCAGCGTTGCAGAAACATCAGGCAGCAACAGAACGGCGACTCCATAACCCATCACAACGCCTGCCAGCCCCGCGACAAGCGCAAGACACACCAGCTCCAGCAGAAGCAGGCCTGTCAGGACGCGCGCGGGAATGCCAAGAGCGCGCAGCGTCCGGAACACGGGCCGGCGCTGTTCGAACGCAAGCCCGATCGTCGAGTAGACAATGAACAGCCCGACGACGAACGCCAGAAGCCCGAACGCTGTCAGGTTGAGATGGAAACTGTCCGTGAGCCGCGCGAGATCGGTCGCGTCGGATCGGGCCAGAAACACAAGATCGGGAGCGACCATCTCCAGCGGCGGGCGACCGTCGGGCTGCTCGCGAGCGATAATCAAGCGACTGACTGTGTCACCGGCGCGAAGCAGCGTCTGCGCCTGTCCAATGTCTACGATCCCCACGCCATCTGAAACGCCTGCGCCGACAGCAAGTGGAAGGGTCGTGGCGCCGGCCAGGCGGTCTTTCATATCGGCGCTGATGAACATCAGGCCTTCGGGCGACAGGAACTGCTCCAGCGTATCGTCGGTCCCTAGTTCGACCGCTAGAGCCTCACGCGGCGATGTCAGCGGATCAACACCGACAAGGCTGAGGCGGACATCGCCGAACATCACCTCGCCTTCGAGGATGGGCGACACAAGCCACCCTGCCCGCCGCAGTGCAACATACGTGGCGACAGGAATACTTGTCCCAGATCGGGGAACAAGTTGAGCGACAGCGCCGCTCTCGACGGCGAACGAGGCCTCGCGATAGCTCGCCCTCGCTTCGGCGTTGATGGCCTGCACGCCGGTCCACAGCGCTGTCGCAACCGAAAGACCAAGTAGCAGCATCACCAGCTGCAAGGGCTGCCTGCTCCAATGTGACAGAAGCGCAAGAAGTCCCACCCACCACATCAGACGACACGGCCTGACTTCAAGTGAACCCGGCCGTCGAGCTGATCAGCCAGCCGCATTGAGTGCGTGACCATCAGCAGCGCGGCGCCAGCTTCACGCACCAGCGAGAGCATCAGCGCCAGAACATCATCGCCGGTCTCCTCATCAAGATTCCCGGTCGGCTCATCGGCCAGGACAAGCTGCGGGCGCGCGGCCAGCGTCCGGCCGATGGCGACGCGCTGCTGTTGTCCACCAGAGAGTTGCTCCGGGTAGCGTGTCAGCAGGGCGCTCAGGCCCAGACGCTTGGCGAGCTCAGTTTGCCAGGCCTTGTCGTAACGGTCGGCCAGTCGCGCCTGAAATGACAAATTGGATGCGACATCCAGCGACGGGATCAGGTTGAATTGCTGGAATACCAGGCCGACCACACCGCGCCGCAGCGCGGCTCGCCCAGCGTCGTCCAGCTCCACCACATTCTGCCCGGCCAGCTCGATCCGGCCCCCGTCTGCGCTGTCGAGACCAGCCACCAGATGCAGCACTGTACTCTTGCCACTGCCGGACTCGCCGGTCAGCGCGAGGCTCCTTCCGGCGTCGAGTTGCAAGTCGATGCCGTGAAGTACTTTGAGCGGTCCTTCGGACGTGGCGAAGGACTTCTCGACCTTGTGCAGCGCCAGCAGCATGGATCCACCCAGAGCCTCGCGAGATCGGCAACGCTTCACGAAGTGTGACCCCGCCTTCCACACATAGCCATAGCGGCTTGGGTAGACGCCATCGCTGCATTGTCGCAGGTCGTTCCCGCAGAACCCACGCATGCGCGACGCACGTTGATCGTCGCTCGCGGTCGTCGGACTTCGATCTACATCCGGTCTGGAGGGCGCTTTGGACGGCCGTCGCTACCGATCGGACACGCGTACGCGGTGATGAATGTGAATCAGCATCCTCGGATGTCCCCCTGTCACAAAAACAAATTCAATGCGGTAGCGCGCCGAAGCACCAAACGACATTACCACGATAGTGGCGGATCGATGAGGAGCATGCCTTTCGGCATGCGCGCGAAGGAGCCCGCGCCGGCCAGCATCATTGTGGGTTCGCCTGAATATAATTGTGCAGCCGGTGCGGCTAGCGCCGCGCCCTGTTGCAGCACACTCATCTCATACTCTAGCCCCAGGTTGAGTACGACTGATGTCGGATAACCCGGCAATAGAGTCAGTTTCGAGC
>CAZMIS010000637.1:0-2237 GCA_964566325.1 uncultured Anaerolineales bacterium | reverse complement strand
GAAGTCCTGCTGCAGGCGCAGGATCGTCGCGGCGCTGGCGCAGCGGGCCGCCTTCGGCGCCGTGGTCGCCGCGACGAGCAAGGGTGCGAGCATGCGCGCCGGCGTGTCCACCCACTCGGCCTGCGAGTAGGACTCCAGCTGCTGTGCTCTGCGCAGGTAGACGATGTGCCGCGTATCGAAACCCGCCGCGGCATGCGGGGCCGCGACGACCAGCGTGGGGGCCGAGGCGGCCGGTGCCGCAGCGCCGGCGGCAGCCAACTGCGTCGCGGAGGCATCGAGTGCGTAGTAGGCCGGCGGCGCGGCACGCGGGGGCAACAGGGAACTGCAGCCCCCACCCAGCACGGCCAGCAGCGCCAGCACTGCATGGCGGCGCAGTCGGAAGAAGGCAAGGTGTTTCATCGCTTGCCTTGCGTGGTCTCGCCCGGTCCGGGCGCGGCCGGGCCGCGACCGAACAACAGGCTCGACGGATTGCGCTCGGTCTGGTCGCTCAGGCGGCGCAGCGACACCGCCAGGTCGTCGAGTTCGCCCAGCAAGCGCTGCAGCTCGGGCAGGGTGTCGGCGCTGGCGCGCTGCAGCTCGGCCCCGGCGAGCTGGACGGCGCGGCCGGCCTGTGCGCTGGCCAGCGCGGCCTCGCGGCCCATCGCCTCGACGGCGTCGGCGCTGCGGCCGACACGCTCGATCACCGGCCCGGCCTGCGCCATCGCCTGAGCGCTGCGCTCGAAGGTGCGTGCCGCGGCGGCGATGCCGGCATCCAGCGAGTCCTTGCGCTGCGCCAGCGTGTGCGAGACGGTGGCCAGGTCCTGCAGCGTGCTGCTCAGTGCGCGGCGGTTCTCGTCGCTGAGCACGGCGTCGATGTTGCTCGAGGTGCGATCGAGCTTGATCAGCACCGTCGTCAGCACGTTCTCCAGCCGCGCGCTCAGCGACGGCTTGGTGCGGATCTCCGGGTACTCGCCCGCCACGCTGGCCAGCAGCGGCGGCGCTCCGGGCGCGCCGCCGCTGAGCTCGACGTAGGCGATGCCGGTCAGGCCCTGCGTCTTCAGCACGGCCAGCGTGTCCTGCTTGATCGGCGTGCCACGCTCGATGGCGAAGAGCAGGCGCACGCGCTGCGGGTTGGCGGGGTCGAGGCGGATGTCCTGCACCTTGCCGACGTCGACGCCGTTGAACTTCACCGGCGCGTTCAGGTTCAGCCCGGCCACCGATTCGTCGAGGATGGCCTGGTACAGGTCGACCTTCTGGCGCAGCACGCCGCCCGCGGCGATCCACAGCGCGATCGCGATCAGCAAGGCGCCCAGGCCGATGACGAAGGCACCGACCAGCGTGTAGTTCACCTTGGTTTCGATGTCGCCTCCTCGCGGTGACGGCCGTGGCCGTCCTGCTGGGCCGCCCGCCCGCGCGGGCCGTCGAAGAACTGGCGCACGGCGGGCACGTCGAGCTTGGACAGCTCGTCCATCGAGCCCAGGCCCTGCACCTGCGCATCGGCCAGCACGGCGACGCGGTCGGCCACCTGCCAGAGCAGGTCGAGGTCGTGGGTGATCATCACGATGGTCAGCCCGAAGACGTCGCGCAGGCGCAGCACCAGCGCATCGACCCCGCCGGCGCTGACCGGGTCGAGCCCGGCGGTGGGCTCGTCGAGGAAGAGCAGCGGCGGGTCGAGGGCGAGTGCGCGGGCCAGCGAGGCGCGCTTGAGCATGCCGCCGCTGAGCTCGGCCGGGTACTGCGCACCGACCTCGGGCGCCAGGCCCACCAGCGACAGCTTCCAGGCCGCGAGTTCGTCGATCAGCGCATCGGCCAGGTCGGTGTGCTCGCGCAGCGGCAGGCCGATGTTCTCTGTCACGGTGAGCGAGCCGAACAGGCCGCCGTGCTGGAACACAACGCCCCAGCGTTGCCGCATCGCCAGCGCCTGCGCCGGCGTGAGCGTGGCGAGGTCTTCGCCGAGCACGCGCACGGTGCCGGCGTCGGGCGCATGCAGCAGGATCATCTCGCGCAGCAGCGTCGACTTGCCCGAGCCGCTGCCGCCGATCAGGGCGAAGATCTCGGCGCGGTTCACCTGCAGGTCCAGCGCGTCATGGACGACGTGGGCGCCGAAGCGCGTCGACACCTTGTCGAGTTCGATGACGATGTCCTGGGGTGCCGCGGTGGCGGTCATTTCAGTGGCTCCAGCGTGCGTCGCGGCAGGCGCTGCCCGCGGAGGGCTCATGCTGTGGCGGTCGGCCCTGCAGGCCGACTCCACTGCGATG
>CAZMIS010000636.1:0-2240 GCA_964566325.1 uncultured Anaerolineales bacterium | reverse complement strand
TGAATGCGCAGGCCAGCGCGATGCCGACCCACAGCGCGGCCGAGGGCAGCCAGATCCACGCCACGCCGGAGAGCAGGAGCAACAGCGCCACGTTCATCACGACGTACGACAGCGGCGGCATCAGCAGGTCGAGCAGCAGGTCGAAGCAGACCGCGCCTTCGATCCCGCCGGAGGCCTTCAGCAGCGGCCACATGCGCGAGCGCACGAGCTGGTGGCGGCCGTCTTCCCAGCGCTGGCGCTGCGTGGTCGCGGCCGCCTCGCCGGTGACCATCAACGCGTCGACGCAGGCCTCGTCGACGTTGTGCACGCGGTGGCCGGCCAGGCCCAGCGTGATGCCGTACTCGACGTCTTCGGCCAGCGAGAAGGCGCGGTAGGGCACCTCGCGCAGCAACCGGTGCGTGACGCACCAGCCGTTGCCGCGCAGCCCGCAGGACAGCTGCAGCCGTTCACGGGCGCGCGAGCGCACGCGGTGGAAGCAGGCCATGGCGATCGCCATCAGCCGCGTGCGCCAGTGGGCCTGCGCGTTGAGCACGCCGTAATGCGCCTGCAGCGCCTTCGCGCCGAACTCGATGCGGCCGGCGAAGGCCTCCAGCAGGTTGGGCGAGACCTCGCTGTCGGCATCGACGACGACCACCGCGTAGGCCCAGGCGTCGCGCCGGCTCGCCTCGAAGGCGAACTCGAGCGCATAGCCCTTGCCGCGGTTCACGGCGTCGTGGCGCTCCAGCACCTGCGCGCCGGCGGCGCGCGCCAGCGGTGCGGTCGCATCGCTGCAGTTGTCGGCCACCACCAGGATGCGAAAGCCGTCGGCCGGCCAGTCGAGCCGGCGCAGGCTGGCGACCACGCCGGCGATGATGGCGGCCTCGTCGTGCGCAGGCACGATGACGTCGAAGCGCAGGCGGCGCGACGAGCGCGGGCCCGGTTCGGGCCGCTGCGAGAGCAGCGTGAAGGCGAGCAGGTACAGGCAGGCCGCGATGGCCGGCAGGGCGATGGCGAGGAGAAGCAGGTGCAGGGCGGTCGTCATGTGGCCTGGCCGCCGTACTCGCGGTAGTGCCAGCCGAGGAACACCGACACCTTGCCCACGTTGGCGGCCAGCTTGAGCAGCCAGTGCACGGCGTGGTGCAGGCCCAGCGGCCAGCTCAGCAACGACAGCGCCGCGGCGAGCAGCGCCTGCAGCAGCGCGCGCAGCACGAAGGCCACGCGGCCCAGTGCACCGAGCGGGCCGTAGCGGCCGTTCTGCCGATGGCGTGCGAAATCCTGCCCGCCGCGCAGCGCGCGCAGCATCAGCCAGCGCAGCGAAAGGCGCGCAGGCTCGACCGGCTCGTGCACGATGGCCTCGTCGCACCACAGCACGCGCGCGCCGCGCTGCACCAGGCGGCCGAGCAGGTCGCCGTCCTCGCCGCCGGTGCGGCCGTACGCGGGGTCGAAGGGGCCGGGCACGGCCTGCAGTGCCGCGGCGCGCAGCAGCACGTTGCCGAAACGCAGGCGGTTGGGCGGCACCACGGCCCCGGTGGGCAGACGCGCCCAGTCGTAGAAGGCGCCACGGCGGATCCAGGCCGGCGCCTTGTCGGGCACCACCGGCACCACCGGGCCGAGCACGCCGTCGGCCGGGTGGCGAGCGGCGCAATGCGAGAGCTGGCGCAGCCAGTCGGTCGGCGCGCGTTCGTCGTCGTCGATGAAGGCCAGCCAGTCGCCGCTGGCCAGCGCCACGGTGCGGTTGCGCGTCAGCGAGATGTTCTGCACCGGCTGCACCTCGTAGCGCAACTCGAAGGGCAGGTTCGACGCGCGCTGGCGTTCGACCACCGCGCGGGCGCTGCCGGCGGCGTCGTTGTCGACCACGATCACATCGAGCGGAATCTTGCGCTGCCAGGCCAGGTCCTCGAGGAGCGCGTCGAGCCGGTCGGGGCGGCGGTAGGTGGCGATGCACACGCTGATCCTCATGGCGGCGGCTCCTTGCGTTGGCGGTCGATCCGGTGGGCGGCAGACAGCGCGGCGACGAGTTCCTGCCGCGCTCGGTAGAGGTTCCAGGCCAGCAGCGCGAGCGCCGTGACGTTGGCCAGCGCGGCCAGGCCCTGTGCGAAGCCGAGCAGCAGCGCCAGCACGATGAAGAACATCAGGCGGATCAGGTGCAGCGGCGCATCGGGCCAGGCCTTGCCGCCCAGCCGGTAGGCGTGGTACGGCACCCACTTGGCGAGCACGTGCGCGCCCAGCGCGGCGGCGCCGATCGGCACCAGCGCCACGAA
>CAZMIS010000635.1:0-2249 GCA_964566325.1 uncultured Anaerolineales bacterium | reverse complement strand
AGCATGCGCGCCGCATCCTCGGCGAGATCGACGACATGGAGCAACTGCTCGGCGTTTCCAAGGCCACACCCAAGGGCCTGTTGCGGGTGAACGCAACGCTGGGCTTCGGGCGCAGCCACGTGGCACCGCTGATCTCACGCTTCGTGCGGAAGTACCCACAGGTGGAGGTGCAACTGCAGCTGTCAGTTAATCCGCCGCCGCTGACCGACGATTCGTTCGACGTCTGCATCCGCTTCGGCGCCCCGCCGGACGCCCGAATCATCGCGAAGTACATCGCACCGAACCGGCGCCTGCTGTGTGCAGCGCCGGCCTACCTTGCCAAGCACGGCACACCCAAGGTGCCTAACGACCTCACCAAGCACAACTGCATCGGTATCCGGCAAGGTGAGGAAGCTTTCGGCCTATGGCGCCTGACCAGCGGACGGGGCAAGAGCGCGACGACGGAAGCGGTCAAGACTCGGGGCAACCTGACGACCAACGACGGCGAGATCGCCGTCAACTGGGCACTCGACGGGCACGGCATCCTGATGCGCGCCGAGTGGGACATCGAGCGGTACCTGAAGAACGGTCGGCTGGTGCAGGTGCTGCCGCAGTTCCATACACCCGATGCCGACATCCATGCGGTGTACCCGCAACGCCACCAACTCGCGGCTCGGGTGCGGGCGTTCGTTGACTTCGTGGCCCTCTCACTGAATCAGCGCTCCCAGGCCGCGCAATAGCAACGCGGTCGACGGGCAGGTATCGGGCACGCTTGGTTTCGTCGCCCTATGGCCGAGCAGAGACAACGAGGGCTTCAAAGTCGCCGCCGTAAACCGGACACTCGGACGTGCCTCTAGGTGCAGAATTCGCGAGCATCAGCTAGGACCGCTTGTGGCCGGATTGATCTGACGAGAGTCTCAGACTCGTCGCCGGAGACCGGCCGCTCGGACGCGCATCGGGGCGCGAAGCTCGATGGCGGTGTCGGTGCTCCTCTTCGCTTAGCACGACAGGATCGTCGCGCTGTTCGTCGACGACGCGGCCGTCGTCGCGATCGGCGGCGAGTGGCTGTCGATCCGGGCGTACTCGTACTTCGTCTACGGCTGGTGGATAGTGGCGGTGCAAGCCTTCAACGGCGCCGGCGACACGATGGGCGCTGGCCTTCCCCGGCGACGAGCCGACGATGGCGGTGCTCGAGCGCGCGGCGCGCGACCACGCCCGCCGCCGCGAACCGTGGCTGCGCCTGCAAACCATTCTGTTCGCGCTGGCCGAGCAGGCCCGCACCGAGCCCGAGGTGCGCGCCGGGATCGCTCCGCTGTGGCAGGCGATCGAGGCGGTGCACGCCACGTTCTTCGCCGAGCGCACGGCTTCGCTCGTGGCGCCCGAGCCGGCCGCGCCGGCACCGTTCGAGGCGCTGAACATCAGCCCGCGCGTCCTCAACGGGCTCGAGACCGCGCGCGAGCTGGCGCTGGCCGGCGGCACGGCCGCGCCGCAGGTCGGCGTGCTGCAGCTCGCGGCGGCGCTGGTCTCGCGCCGGGTCGACAACGATGCGGACCTGGCACAGCTCGGGCTCGACGGCCCCGCGTTGCGCCGCACGCTGATCGGCTACGCCGCTGCGACGGGCCAGAACGCCGACATCTGGCGCGACGCACTGGGCGAGGAAGACACCCCGCCGTCCAGCCGCCCGGTGGACCTGAACAGCGACGAGCCCGAGGCGGTCATCCGCACCGACGCACCCTGGAAGACCGACCCGCTGGGCATCCGGTCCGACGTGCACTCCTTCGCCGCGCTGCTGGCCTCGCGCTCGCTAGAGCCGCCGCTGTCGATCGGCCTCTTCGGGCCGTGGGGCTCGGGCAAGACGACCTTCCTGAAGCGCCTGCGCCTGGTGGTCGACCAGCGCGCCGCCGACGCAGCGGCGCAGGCACGCGACGGCCTAGGCAGCCCGTGGGTCGCCAACGTAGTGCACGTCGAGTTCAACGCCTGGCACTTCGCCGAGGACGCGCTCGTCTCCAGCCTGATCGACACCGTCGTGCGCGAGCTGCGCGCCTTCATCCGGGACGACCGGGCGCCGATCGGCCAGCAGTTGCTGGCGCTGCGGGCAAAGACGGTCGACGGCGCGCACCGCGCGGTCGACGAAGCCCGCGCCCGGGAGGCGGCGGCGCGCCAGGCCGTCGAGGCGACGGCGGCAGCGCTGTCGGCCAGCGAGGCGCAGGCACGGTCGCTCGAGCGCAATCTGCGCACGGCGCTGGCGAAGGCCTGGGCCGACACCGTCC
>CAZMIS010000634.1:0-2249 GCA_964566325.1 uncultured Anaerolineales bacterium | reverse complement strand
CCCGGTGTCCGGGCACGCGTCCCGGCCGTGCCAGTCATTGACCACCACCGTGAAGCGCTCGCCCCACCGTACGGTGTCGAAGGTCTGCGCCATCGGCTGGCGGTGGAGGAACGGCGAAGCAGACTGATCGAAGGCGCCCGTCGCCAAACCTGCCGTCCCGAGGATGGGCTTCACTGCGGCAGTCCGGTAGATGATGCCGACGCTGGTGGCGGTGTTGCCCCACAGGGGAGACGACGGAGCGATCCAGGCATAGCCGCCGGCCTCGGGGGCAGCGTTCAAGGCCTGCACCAGGTTGGCAATGGCCGACCCGGAGATGTAGCCGTTGTTCTGCAGCTTGCTCAGCCCGATCACGTCGCAGTCCAGGCCGCTCAACAGGCTGACCAGCTTGGCGAGCTGCCGGTCGTACTCATCGTAGCTGTTCGCGCCCGGAGCGATGTCCGAATCGGTGCTGATGGTCGTGAAGAAGTAGTCCAGGCTGACAAACGCCACGCGCACGTTCGCGCCCGCAAGCGCGGGGACCGCCGGCCGAGCGTTGGCCGCGGTCACGGTGACCTCCTGGACCTGCTGGATCCGGTACGCGCCATGGCGCTCGTCGACCACGCCGGTCACGCTTGCGATCACGTCGCCGGCGCGGATCGTGCTGGAGGCAGACAGGCCGCCCGGCGGATAGAGGATCGGATCGGGGTGCACGGCCGCCGAGCCGTCGTCGAGCACGACAGTGCGCAGGGCAGCCTCCGCCTCGTACGCTGCGTAGCCCGCTGCGCCCGGTGCGTTGGACTGCGTGTACGCCAGCGGCCGCTCTCCGGCGACCAGCGTGAGGCTGCCCGTCACCCCGAGTTCCGCGTTATCGATCACCGTCAGACCCTGCGAGAGTGTGACGAGCATCCCCTCGTAGCGCTCCCAGTCAGCGGGCGAGGCAAGCGGCAGGGTCACGGGCGCTGCCGAGGGCACATCGGCAGTGTCGCACATCGACGCCCGCGTCAACCCGGTCAGTGCAGTCACACCGTCCTGCTCTGCGACCGTGCCCGTCACGCGGACGCGGTCGCCGGGCGCCACATCGCCCACCGAGTCACCCGTGCACTCAACGAACAACCCCTCGGAGGTCAGCGCGTCCGCGTCGGCCTCCAGGGGGTCCTCCTGCACCGTGATGCCGCCGAGGCCGCTGAAGACGCCGGCGACCACCGCCTCGACCGTGCGGACCTCCCCGACGAGCGGACTTGCCGATCCGGCGCCCTGAATCGCGTGGATCGGCGTCGCCCCATCGCCACACTCGCCGGCCCGGGTGCTGAAGGACGCCACGAAGTCGGCGGCCATGTTGTCCGGCGGATCCGTCGTGTCCGCATCGGTGACTTTCGCGGCGAGGACGCTGAGATCGCACCCGTCATCCGGCAGGAAATCGGACGTCGGGTCGATGGTCCAGGTCGTCGGGCCGCCCGTGATGGTCGCGGCGACCGATCCACCCAGGTCGCAGGAGAGGCTGTACCAGCCGGCCGCCACGTCCACCGGCTCGCTGAACGTGACGACGACGTTGGCATCCAGCGCGACGTCCGCCGCACCGTCAGCGGGCAAGACCCCGCTGACCGCAGGCGCAGCGTCGACGGCACAGATGTGGGTCGCTGATGCGCTGTTGCGCGGCTCGGGCGTGGTGGCGGTGAAGTCGGCCGCATTGTCGTCCGTGTCGGTGCAGCCGCCGTCAGCACGAAATGCAGCCGTCGTCGTGCTCAGCGCCGGCGCTGGGCCGTCGCCCTCGTGCTCGTCCACCACGCCGTAGCCGACGAAGTCGACGACGTCGGAGTCAGATTTGCCCGTGATGGGATCGCTGTTGTTGACCAGTGCGACTTCGCCGGAGAAGGTCTGCATTGTGATAGGAAAGAACCCGCTCAGAATGATGTCTGGGATCGGCAGCGATGTGCCACTTGACGAGCAGCCGGCCTGGGCCAGCGCATAACGCCCGGGCTGGATGGTCACGTCGCCCACGAGGCCGGCCTGCCATACCAAGCCGGTGTTCAATACCTGTATCGACCATCCACTCAGGTTTACCGGGCTACTGCCGGCGTTGAACAACTCGATGTAGTCACATCGATAGGGTGCGCTACTCCCACCGCCGCCGTACACCTGGCTGATGCGCACGGCATTCGCCTGGGGTGCGGCCGGCACGGCATGGGTCGCTGCGTTAGGGAAGACGATCGACAACAGGACGACGAGGACGACGGCGAGCGCGGGGCGCAAGAGACGGACGGGGATCATGC
>CAZMIS010000633.1:0-2256 GCA_964566325.1 uncultured Anaerolineales bacterium | reverse complement strand
CCCATCGAAGCCGAAGGGTTCCGCTACCTCTGGCTCGGCCTCTCGGCCATCGTCGGCCTGGTGATCGGCGACACGCTGCTGTTCCAGTGCTATGTGCTCGTGGGCGCGCGCATCGGGGTGCTGCTGTTCGTGCTCGGCCCGGTCTTCGGTGCGCTGCTGGCGTGGCTCTTCCTTGGGGAGCAGATGGCCATGGTCGAGCTGGTGGCGATGGGCCTGGTGCTCGCGGGGGTGCTATGGGTCGTGCTGGAACGGAAGGTGAAGGGGCAGGCGTCGCGGGCTGACTCGCGCACCTACGCGCTGGGCCTTCTCATGGGCGTGGGAGCCCAGCTGTGCCAGGCGGCCAATCTCGTCATGTCCAAGCAGGGGCTGATCGGCGGCTTCTCCCCCCTCTCGGGCGTGATGATCCGCATGGCGACCGGCATGATCGTCATCTGGATTCTGGCCGCGTTTCAGGGGGACGCAGGCCGCACCATCCGCCAAGTGCGCGGGGACAGCCGCGCGGGGTGGGCGATCTTTGGCGGTGCGTTCGCGGGCCCGTTCGTCGGCGTGTGGCTCTCCATGGCGGCGGTGCAGGCTGCGCGGGTAGGGGTGGCTACGACCCTGATGTCCCTCACGCCCGTGCTTTCGCTGCCGCTGGTGCGCTGGGTGCTGAAGGAGGAGATCTCGCCCCGCGCCATCCTCGGCACGATGATCGCGATGGGCGGCGTGGTGCTCATGGTCCTGGGGTGAAGTCCGGCTGCCAGGCGGTTCTGAAGCAGCTCAGAGCATCTCGATGGTGTAATCGACCAGCTCCGCGTCCAGGCGCCAGGCGGCAACGCTTTCCGCCACGCGCTCGAGCAGCCCGTGGGCGTAGTCGCTGCTGACCGACACAGCAGCGACCGCAATGACCGTGTGGCCCAACTGGTCCTGGTCCTCCACCTCGGCCGCAGATACGTTGAATTCCTTCCGGATCCTCGCCAGCAGCGGCTTGACGATGCCGCGCTTCTCCTTGAGCGAGTCCGTGCCGGGAATGTAGATCTCCAGGGTCAACAGCCCAACGGCGGCCATGTCACGCGTCCGGAGCCGGGCTGTTTCCCGGCTCGTTCGGGGCCAGCGCCCACGCGACGGCGCGCGCTCGACCGGCGAACATGCGCTCGGAGGGGAAGGTGAGGCGTGCCTCCGCCTCGTCGAAATCGGCCACCCAGAGGGGGCGGAAGAGGGCCTCCTCTGAATCCGGGCTGGTGAAGTGAGGCTCGCCTCGAACCGGGTCGGTCAGGGCCAGCAGGTAGTAGTGCTCCGTACGGCGGACCTGTTCGAAGTCGCTGGACCACTCAGTGATCGTGTCGCCCAGGTCTGCCAGGACGTGCAGGCCGCAGTAGCCGGTTTCCTCGCACGTCTCGCGCAGCGCTGCCTCCAGGTCCGTCTCGCCGGGCTCCACGTGGCCCTTGGGCAGGCGAACCTCGTGGCGCGTGACGTAGTTGCGCGTGATCCACCGCTCGATGAGCAGCACCTGGCCAGCATCGTCTACGACGACGCCTCCTGCTGCGCGGTATTCTCTCATTCGCATAGTTATCGCTCAGTGTCAGCGTTCAACCACAATCGCCAGGGCGGCGAGCGCCGGCGTCAGGCGCGGAGCGTCCAACTGTCATTCGCATAGCGGTCACGAAGCAGTTCGCCGGTCCAGATGCGCTCCTCGTCCGTCAGTTCGCCCGGCACCAGCTCGATCTGCAGCGCGTCCGCGATGCCGACCACCATGGCGTCTGCCGCTTCGTCCAGCGACACGTGCCGCCCGGTCAGCTCGTACACGGTTCCGGCATGATCCCCCAGCGAGGCGCGCAATGCCTCCCGCGCGGACTCGTCATCGAACGCCAGGCAGTCGACGACCCGGGTGAGGTCGCCTTCCAACGGCAGCGAGCCGTGCTGCAGCACTGAGGTGCTGCGCCGCGCCTGCGCGCTGCCCAGGATCTTCTTCCCCCCGGCCACGATTTCGTAGGCGGAGGGGACCTCGAAGCATGCGGCCGAGACGTCCGGTCCCGCCCGGTTTGTGCCGGGCGCCTCCTCGGCCGCGATCCCCAGGCGCCGCAGCCCGGCGACCAGGCCGTGGCTGATGCGCAGGTAGCTGTCGAGCACGTAGCCCTGCATGAGCGCGTGCGAGGGCGCAGCGATCATGCTGTACGTCATCTCATCGGTGTGCAGGATCGCGCGTCCGCCGGTGGGCCGGCGGACGATCCCGTAGCCGCGCTCGGCGATGCGCGCCAGGTCCACGCCCTTCACCGG
>CAZMIS010000632.1:0-2289 GCA_964566325.1 uncultured Anaerolineales bacterium | reverse complement strand
ATTGTTCTGGTGCGGCTGGCAGGATTCGAACCCACGACCCCTTGGTTCGTAGTTTGCGCCATGCCGCTAAGTTGTTGATTTTTCAGGGGTTGTTGCCGTCCGTTCCGACCCATTCCGCCCTGTTGTGAACTGTTTTGCGCAGGAAAGTCACCCAAAAGTCACCCAGACCTGCTGCGCTCGTTTCGTTGTTGTCAGCAGGCGGCGAGCTTGCTCACTGCTGAGCGCCGATAATGTTTATGTCAACTCAAGCGGGCGGTTTTGCGTGCGAACCTGGCTCCCGAGGCGTTCATTTTCTAAACACCGTTCCCCTGCCGGCAACCGATGCTGCCTGGGGCGCCAACCAAAGCCCGCGTGTCCGCATTACAATGTCGCGAAATGTAAGGGCTGACGCCATGGCTGAATCGACCATCACCGCCAAAGGCCAGACCACCGTGCCCGCCGACATCCGGGCGCTCGTGAATGCCAAGCCCGGCACGCGCCTCGTCTGGTCGGCGATGCCCGACGGCACCATCATTGTCCGGGCCAAGACCAAGTCCATCCTCGACATGGCCGGCATGCTCAAGGCGCCCAAGGGTAAGCACATCAGCGTCGACGACATGAACCCCTGGCGCTGACTCTGCACAGGGTATGCCGGCGCTCGACACCAATGTCCTTGTGCGCTACATCGTTCAGGACGATGCAGCGCAGCTCGCAGCGGCCAAGCGCCTCATCAGCCGCTGCGTCGCCGAGGGCTCGGCGCTGTTCGTGCCCGTGACCGTCGTGCTGGAGCTCGAATGGGTGCTGCGGTCCAGCTTCGAGTTCGGCAAGGATGAGGTGCTGATGACCCTCTCCAGCCTCTTCTCGGCAGCCGAGCTGACCTTCGAGTCGGAGCGCGCGCTGGAGGTCGCCCTGCAGCTGTTCCGCAAGGGCTCAGCGGACTTCGCAGACTGCCTTCGCGTCGCGCTGGCCACGCAGGCCGGCGAACAACCCCTGTGGACCTTTGACAAGGGCGCCGCCAAGGTCAGCGGCGCCCATCTGCTGACCAAGGCGTGAGTCGGCGCCGATCCGCACCCGCGCTGTCACCGGCGCGGGTGCTGACGAGTCAGGCGTACTCGAGTACATCAATCTTGAGCTTTGCGATGCCGGACCTGATGCCGGGCACCATGACCCGGACCGGCAACTCCACACACCGAAGTATCAAAGTGGCCCGTCCATCGGCTCCGCCCCGGGGATGCGATGGCGACCTGGCAATGCAATCCCCGGCCTGCCGGCAGCCGAGCCCGCTTGAACATCGTATCCGCCGCGAGATCCAATCGCTCCTCGAGGTGCCACCGGCCATCAGCGTCGCGGCTCATCGCAGGTTAGCTGACGATCCGGGCAAAGTGAGCCTGCTGGTTCGACCGATCGGCACCACCCGTCTGATGAATGGAGCGGGGTCAACCGCCATCAACGGCAGAAAGGCAGAATCAAAACAGTTGTGGTTGGGGCGACCTACATCTCCAATCAAAGCTGCGGCGCATGATCGCCCCGACTGCTGGTGAACGGATTGCACAGGTGTGGTCAGTTTCCGATGTCAGGGTCTTCCGGAGACTTTGACAGGTTCAATGCCGACAGAGCGGGTCGACGCGCCTCAAACAAATCGCGAAGGAGTTGTCAACGAAATGGAGCCATTGACGCAGATCCTTGCTGCGACCGACTTCTCTGCGCGCGCGATGCGAGCTGTCGATCGTGCAGCTCGCGTGGCCCACGAGCACAAGGCAACGCTGCACTTGGTGCATGTGGTCGATCACCTGTTGCTGCGCATGTTCGCGGGTGATGTGGATGAACATCCGGTGGCCACCGAACTGAGGCTGATGGACTCGGAGCGCGGTCGACTCACCGAACTGGCCGGACTGTTGGCCAGTCACTTCTCGATCAAGGTCTTGCCGGCGCTCCTTGTCGGCCGCGTCCACGCCGAAGTCGCCCGCTACGCTGCCGAGCACGGTATCGAACTGAGCGTGCTGGGCGCGCAGGGCGAGAACTTCGTGCGTGCGACCTTGGTCGGCAGTTCGGCGAGCCGCTATGTCCGTGTCGGACTTCAGCCAACGCTGGTCGTGCGCTCGGATGACAAGCAGCCGTATCGTTCGATCCTCGTCGCGGTCGACTTCTCGCCGGCCTCGAAGCGTGCCCTCGCGACCGCCATTGCACTGGCCCCCAAAGCCACAGTGCGCGTGCTCCATGTCTGCGAACTCCCGCTCGTGTCGCGCCTGCCTGCGAAGTTCCGCAGCAAAGACACCATGGCGTCCTTCCGGGCTACAAGCGAGCAGCAGG
>CAZMIS010000631.1:0-2291 GCA_964566325.1 uncultured Anaerolineales bacterium | reverse complement strand
CAAGTCGCCGCGTTTCTGAGGGTCCTGGATCCGGCGGATAACTCGACCGGCGGGGGGACCGCCTCCGCCGTTGCCGGCGCCATGGCGGCAGGACTGGCGGCCATGGTCGCCCGGCTGTCGCTCGGCGGGGGCGGTCCCGAGGCCGACGAGTACTACCGACCGATCGTGCAGGAGGGCGAGGCGCTGGCCCAGGCGCTGATGGCGGGCGGAGAGGAGGATGCCCGGTCGTTCGATGCGGTCATGGCCGCCTATCGCCTGCCGAAGGCCACCGACGATGAGAAGGCGGCCCGCACCGCGGCAATCCGTGCGGCGATGGCGCACGCGACGCGCGTGCCGCTGCGCAACGCGGAGCGATGCGCCGCGGTGCTGGACCTGGTCGCGCAGCTGGAAGGACGGTCGAATTCGCGTGCGCTGTCCGACCTGCAGTCTGCGGGCTACCTGGCGCGCGCGGGACTGGCCGGGTGCCTCGCCAACGTCGACATCAACCTGCCCGGCGTGAAGGACGAGGCCGCGGCCACGGAAATACGCGGGCGCGCGGATGCGTTGCGCGGCCGGATGGAGGCTTAACCATGGCCAAGATCGTGCTGTGCGAGCCCAACATCAGCGAGGGGCGCAACCTGGCCCTCGTCGAGCAGGTGGCCGACGAGGTGCGCGCCGTTCCCGGGGTCAAGCTGCTCGACTACTCGAGCGACCCGGACCACAACCGCTCCGTGTTCACGTACCTGGGCAGCCCGGAGGCCGTGCTGGAGGCCACGCAGCGCCTGGCGAAGAAGACGTTTGAGCTGATCGACATGTCGGTGCATCATGGCTCGCATCCCCGCCAGGGTGCGCTCGACGTGGCGCCGTTCATCCCCATCCGGGGGATGAGCTCTGCAGAGGCGGTGGAGGTGGCCCGCGCCTTCGGCCGCTATGTCGGATCGCTGGGCGTGCCGGTGTACTACTACGAGGACGCCGCGACCCGGCCGGAGCGTAAGAGCCTGCCCGACATCCGCAAGGGCGAGTATGAGGCACTGTCCGATAAGGCAGGCAAGCCGGAATGGCTGCCGGACGAAGGGCCGGCCGTCTTCAACGCGAAGTCAGGGGTCGTCGTCACCGGGGCGCGCTTCCCGCTCGTCGCATTCAACGTCAACCTCCGTACGACCGACGTGACGGTCGCGGACCGGATCGCCAAGGCCGTGCGCCACGTGAGCGGCGGCTACCGGTACGTGCGTGCTCTGGGGCTCGCGCTGGAAGACAAGGGCATGGTGCAGGTCTCCATGAACCTGATCAACTACGAGAAGACCCCCGTGTCGCGCGTGCTGGAGACGATCCGCAGCGAGGCGGCGCGCTACGGCGTCGCCATCGCGGGCACGGAGCTGGTGGGGCCCGTGCCGCTGGGCGTGCTGGAGGACGCGGCGAGGTTCTACCTGCAGGTTCATGACTTCTCGCTCGAGCAGGTCATCGAAGTCGCGCTGATCGAATAGGATCAACCAAAGAAACCTCCGAGGTCGGGCCAACCGAAAGTTGTGCCAACCTTCGGTTGGCCTTACCTCGGAGGTTTGTGGGAAGGTTTGTGACGGTATTTAGGAGGGACTACACACATGAAGCCGGAAATCCTCTACTCGGTCAAGGCCCAACGCGGTCCAACCCTGCGCTGCAAGGGCTGGAAACAGGAATCGCTTCTGCGCATGCTGGAAAACAACATGGAGAACGCGGAGAAGCCGGAGCGGCTGGTGATCTACGGCGGCATCGGCAAGTGCGCGCGCAACTGGGAGTCGTACCACGCGATCGTCGACGCGCTCATGAACCTGGAGAACGACGAGACGCTTGCGGTGCAGTCCGGCATGCCCGTGGCCATCTTCAAGACGCACCGGCTGGCCCCGCGCGTCGTTATGGCCACCACCAACATCATGAAGGCCACCTGGCCCGTCTTCTATGACCTGCAGGACAAGAACCTGACCATGTTCGCGCAGTACACCGCGGCGCCGTGGGAGTACATCGGCACGCAGGGCGTGATCCAGGGCACGTTCGAGACGCTGGCCGCGATCGGCGAGCAGCACTTCGGCGGCTCGCTGGTGGGGCGCATCCTCTTCACCGCAGGGCTTGGGGGCATGGGCGCGAACCAGCCGCGCGCCATGACGATGCACGGCGGGGTCTGCCTCGTGGTGGATGCCAACCCGGACATCATCCCCACCCGCATCCAGAAGAAGTTCCTCGACGTGCAGGTGAGCACGCTCGAAGAGGGCATCGCACTGGCCGAGCAGGCGAAGGCCGAGGGCCGTGCGCTCGGCATCGGGCTGCACGGCAACGCG
>CAZMIS010000630.1:0-2293 GCA_964566325.1 uncultured Anaerolineales bacterium | reverse complement strand
TCAAGGTGATGGAGCGTTTCCCGATCATCATCACGCTGGGTGCCGCGCTGCTGGGCTTCCTGGCCGGAGAGATGCTGCTCACCGACCCCGCGGTCACCAGCCGCTTCGGCGAGATCTCGCACGACGTGGTCAATGGCGCCGGCGCCATCGGTGCCGTGCTGGTGGTCGCCGTCGGCCTGTGGATGCAGAAGCGGACGCGGGCCAGGGCACAGGCCTGAAACCGGCAGTTTCCGACTTGCGCGGCCCGAAAGGCGCCGCCTATACTGCGCGCCAGAAGGGGAGTAGCTCGACTCCACCGCACGCGCCGCCACGGACGTGCGCCAAAGTTTCGACAGGTCGTCAATACGAAGCATTGCTTCCGGTCTGTCGGGCCACAACAAATCACTCCACGCCGAGCAAGACCTTCGATGCAAGCCGCATGAGCGGCGGGATCGAAGCCGTCTGACCATCCGTCTCCGCGCCGTTCCCCGCCCATTCGGCTTGCACCGTCGTCGTGCAACTCGTCTGGAGTCTTCATGGAACTCTTCTCCGCCCCCTGGTGGTCCGCGCTGCTGGCCATCGTCCTGATCGACCTCGTGCTGGCCGGCGACAACGCCATCGTCATCGCGCTGGCCGCCCGCAGCCTCCCCGCCCACCTGCAGAAGCGCGCCATCCTGTGGGGCACCGTCGGTGCCGTGGTCGTGCGCAGCGCGATGACGATCGGCGTCGTCTGGCTGCTGAAGATCCCGGGGCTGATGCTCGCCGGCGGCCTCGGCCTCGTGTGGATTGCCTACAAACTGCTCGCGCCGGGCGGAGAGGGCGCCGAACACCAGCCGCAGGCCAGCACCTTCCTGGGAGCGATGAAGACGATCGTGGTCGCCGACGCTCTGATGGGCGTGGACAACGTGCTGGGCGTGGCCGGTGCTGCGAAGGGCAGCTTCGACCTCGTCGTCATCGGGCTGCTGATCAGCGTCCCCATCGTCGTCTGGGGCAGCACGATGGTGCTCAGGCTGGTCGAGCGCTTCCCGGTCATCACCTACCTCGGTGCTGCGGTGCTGGCCTACACGGCCGCGCACATGATCGTGAGCGAGCCGCTGCTAGACGCGTTCTACGACCCGAACCTGGCCATCCGCGTGGCCACCTACGCCCTGCTGATCGGTGGCGTGCTGGCCGCCGGATGGTGGGCTGCCCATCACCGCCCGCCTGCGCCGGCCGACGCGTCGGCCACCTGACTCGCAGAACGTTAGCCCCACCCGGAGACCCTCGATGGAAAAGATTGCCGTGTTCGTCAACGATGCGCAGCACGCTCTGCACATCATCCAGCCGATGCTCAAGGGCGCGGAACCAGCGCACTGGATCGTCGTGGCCACCGCGCCCACGCTGACCCGCCACATCGGCCGATGGGTGTCGCATGCGGCCCGCCAGCAGTGGCTGGAGCGCTGGAGCGCCGAGCTGTTCGGCCAGCTCGAACCCAGCCTTCGCACGGTGGCCGGCAGCAAGGTCGAGAAGATGCTGGTCAAGCGCCCTCTGGTGGAGGTGAGCGCCCGATTGCAGGCGCGTCTGGGCACGGTCCGGCTTCTGGATGCGCGCCGGCCGCGGCTGGGCAAGACCGAAGAGCCGATCAGCGCCGGCCAGCCTGCGGCCGCGCAAGCGGCCTGGGCCTATCCGGTCGCCGCGACAGCGGGCCTGAGCGCGATGCTGACGCTGGCCGACTGAGCCCCCCTGCGGCGCGGCCCGCGCGCCGAACGCTGTGCTAAGGTGCCTCCGGCAATGAGCAGTCGGCACGGGCAAGCGGGGACGAGCACGAACCGGGGGGAGGCATGACCCCGGTCGATGGCTTGCGCTGGTTTGCGCTGTTCGTCTCGCTGCTCGTCGTCGCCGGGTACCTCGTGGCCGCGCTGCCACGGCTTCCCGCCGCCCGGGCCTGGTGGTTCAGCGGGCTGCTCGTCGCAGGCGGTGGTGGCGCGCTGGCGCTGACGTCGGCCGTCTGGCTGCTCGTCCCGTTGACGGCCGTGCTGTTCGGCCACGGCGGCTATTGGCTGGCGCAGTCACGCCGCACCGGCACGCACCATCGAACGTCCGAATCGCCCCCCGCCGTTGCTGCAGCAGCCCCTGCTGCCCCCGCGGCACCGGCGGCCACCGCGGCGGGCAAGGGCTGGCCGGCCACGCTCGGCCGCTACCGCGTCGAGAGCGAGATCGGTCGCGGATCGATGGGTGCCGTGTACCTCGGACGCGATCCGCAGATCGGCCGGCAGGTGGCCATCAAGACATTGGCGCTGAGCCGGGAGTTCGAGGGCGACAAGCTGGTCGAGGC
>CAZMIS010000629.1:0-2297 GCA_964566325.1 uncultured Anaerolineales bacterium | reverse complement strand
CGAAGGGGTAGGCAGCCATGACCAGACTTCGCACTGGGCACCTTCGGGGAATGGCGGTGAATGGATAATTGCGGTTATTTTTCAACAAGTTGCTGTATGACAGCGAAGCGCTTCGCGCGCCGCTGCATGCCGTCTCCACGGGCAAAGTTTCCGAGGGAGGGTGGCGCTTCGGCCGTAAGTAACTTCGCCTCCATTTCAGAGGTCTCGTTGTTGCGGGACGTCCGCTATGGACGCAGATCGGTTGTGTTGCCCACACGAGAAGGCCGTCCATCGCGGCCAGCAAAGCCATGAGCTGGGGCAGGGGCATCGTCGCGACACTTCTGGTCGCGGGTACGACGTTTCTTGTCTCCACCGTATCGCTTTATCTGGTCAACGACGCGCAAAGTCGCCAGTTGCACCTTGCTGCGAGTGCCTCCGCCTGGGTCGGCCGTCAAGCTCAACTGGTCAGCGCCGACCTTGAGGTGCTACGCGGCCTGTGTTCGGCGATCAACGAGTGCGCGAACAGCGGCCTGACGGCTAACCTGGACCTGCTTTCTGCGCAGCTCGAACTGCTCAAGCAGACGAAAGTCGGCTCATGCATGCCAGAGTTGAACGACTGCCTGAGTGCCCTGCGGCAGTATATCCGCATGACCCGGGCGCGCGCAGCGACCAGTGATGGGCCGCTCATTGGTGACGAACTTGCTGACAGTGGCGTGAAGGCGGCCTCGCTCAACGGCTTCGTGTCGTCGTTGATCCCCGATGCCTCCACGGCCTTTGTTCTGCTGGTGCTATCGGGGGCGGGACTGATGCTGTTTCTGGCTCTCGAACTTCGCAACAGGACGGTGCTCCTGCGTGAGATACGCGTGTTGCAGGAAGCGGAACGCGAGTCCCAGATCAACACCCGCAGCCTGCTTGCCGCGCTGCCAGTGCCGGTTGTGGTGGTGGCACGTGACGGCAGCCTGCGCTTTTCAAACGAGGCGGCTGACTCGCTGGCACTGGCCGCATGCGGAACCACCGACGCCCTGGCGCTCGCCAGGCGGGTGGACGAGCACATCGGACCGCTGGAGCCAGGGCAGTCGAGCGCCGATGAGTTTCCGCTGTTCCAGCAGGACGGCGTGATCCGGCACCTGTCCGTCGCCACCAACAGCATTCGGCTGCTCGGCGACAGCGCCAGAATCTACACGATCCGCGACAACACACTGTTGCGTGACGCGGAGTTGCGAGCGATGACCGCCGGAAAGCTGTCGATCCTGGGAGAGCTGTCCTCGGCAATTACCCATGAGCTCAACCAGCCGCTGGCGGTGATCCGGGCCGCCGGCGCGAATGGCCGCGTGATGGCCGAAAGCCTGTCCGGCGCGCGACGTGTGGTCGAGAAGTTCGTGCGCATCGACGGGCAGGTCGAACGTGCGCGCATCATCATTGACAACGTTCGCAAGCTGGCGCGACCAAATCAGGGGAACGAGGCGCCCTTCGCCGTGTCCCGGGCCATAGGCTCCGCTTTGGGGCTCGTCAGCCAGCAGTACCGGCTGTCGAACGTCGTCCTGGATATTGACGTCGGCATCGACGACGAAGTCGTCGTCGTCGGCAATGCGACATTGTTCGAGATCGCGATCCTCAACATCCTGCTCAATGCCCGTGAGGCCTTTGTCGGCAGCGCCACCAATGAGCCGCCGAGTGTCGGCATTCGCGTGCACGCGGACGCGGGGACGGTGACGATTGTCATCTCCGACAATGCCGGCGGCATTCCTGCCGACATCCTGCCGCGGGTCTTTGAATCGTTCGTCAGCTCGAAGGCGGCCGACACCGGCACCGGCCTGGGCCTGTCGATCGCGCGACGCGCCATCGAGGGCATGCGGGGTCGGATCTACGCGGAGAACGGCCCGTCCGGCGCCAACTTCACCATCAACCTTCCCATCCTCGTGCAGAAAGACCTCTCATGCATCGCCCAGTGATTGTGATTTGCGACGACGAACCCGAGCTCGTGAATGAACTCGCCGAGTGGTTCGAGTTTCAGGGGTGGTCGGTCTACAAGGCCAGCAACGCCGACGAAGCGCTGCATCTGCTCCGCAGCAAGCCCACCACCTGCCTGGTCACCGACCGGTTGATGCCGATGCTTGGCGGCGACGCATTGGCCCAGCGGGTGAGTGCGCTGCCCGCTTCGCGGCGGCCGCGCTTCGTCGGGGTGATGACCGGCGATTTCTCCGTACAGGACCACCCGCGCCCCGGTGGGGTGGACATGGTGTTCATGAAGCCGGTCGATCCGCGCGAAATTCTGAAGGCCATTGTCGAGCGTCTGCGTTACCGCCCGCCGGTGGTGC
>CAZMIS010000628.1:0-2302 GCA_964566325.1 uncultured Anaerolineales bacterium | reverse complement strand
CTTCCCGGTGCGCCATCGCGGAGGCAATGCGCAGGGCGAGGCACTTCTTGCCCAACAGCGCGTTGCCCCCGTAGCCCGAGCCATACGACCAGATCAGATCCTCTTCGGGGAAGTGGCTGATGTACTTCTGCTCCATCGGCGCACACGGCCAGGCCACATCCGTCTCCCCCGGATCCAGCGGCGCGCCGATCGAATGCAGGCAAGGGATAAACTGACCATCCGTGCCCAGGGCATCGACAGCCGCTGTCCCGACCCGCGTCATGACGTGCATGTTGCAGACGACGTACGCGCTGTCGGTGATCTCCACGCCGATCTTGGCCATCGGCGATGTGACCGGCCCCATCGAGAATGGGATGACGTACATGGTGCGGCCGCGCATGCAGCCGTCGTACAAGCCCAGCATCGTCTGCTTGAGCTCGTCCGGAGCGATCCAGTTGTTCGTTGGGCCCGCGTCGTCCTTCGCCGCCGTGCTGATGTAGGTCCGCGCCTCCACCCGGGCGACATCCGATGGGTCGGAACGGAACAGGAAGCTGTTCGCTCGCTCCTGGACGAGCTCGGTCTGGCCCGAGGCAACCATCTCCGCCATCAACCGGTCGTACTCTGCCTGCGTGCCGTCGCACCAATACACGGTCTTCGGTTGGCACAAAGTGGCGACGTCCGCCACCCACGCCTTCAGCCTCTCGTTCTGAACTTCGTAGCCCACTTCGCTCCAGCCTTCTCTCCGGTTATCCCGAAGCCCTTACTGACCAGGAGGCAGGGTGACCATGCTGTAGGCCCGCCATGCCTTCTCGATTCGCCGCTGCAAGCGCTACGGCTGCTGGGCCGGCGGCCGCGCAGCCATGGTTGCCATGGTGCCGCGAATCAGGCCGGCGGACTTGTTCAACATCGCCCGCTCTTCGTCGTTCAACTCCAGCTCCACGATCCGCTCGATGCCGTTCTTGCCCATCACGACAGGAACGCCGAAGCAGATATCGTTGAGCCCATACTCGCCCTGCAGGTAGACTGACGCCGGATAGATCTGGTGCTCGTCGCGCATGATCGCTTGGGCCATCTTGCAGGCCGCTGCACCAGGGGCGTAGTAAGCGCTGCCGGTCTTCAGGTAGCGCACGATCTCGGCCCCACCATCACGCGTGCGCGCCACGATCCGGTCGATCTGCGTCGGGCTAAGGAAGTATGCCAGCGGAAGGCCCGCGATCGTCGAGAAGCGCACGAGCGGGACCATCTCATCGCCGTGTCCCCCAAGGACCGTCGTGTGGATGCTCTGCGGGCTGATGCCGGTCTCCATGGCGATGAACGTCCGCATCCGGCCTCCATCCAGGACGCCGGCCTGGCCGATGACCCGCTCCCGCGGAAAGCCGCTCACCTGGTAGGCGAGATAGGTCATGCTGTCCAGCGGATTCGTCATCATCAACAGGATCGCGTTCGGCGATCGCTCGACCACCTTCTGCACCACGTCGGCCACGATGCCGGCATTGATGTGCACCAGGTCTTCGCGCGTCATGCCCGGTTTGCGTGCAACGCCGGCCGTGATAATGACGATGTCGGAATCCCGAGTGTCATCATAGTCAGAGGTCCCGATGGCGTCGATGGAGTGGCCCGCGATGGGGCCCGACTGGATCAGGTCCAACACCTTGCCCCTGGCCAATCCGTCCACAACGTCCAACAGGACGGTCTGGCACCCGCCCGAGATCATGCCCCAGTGCGCGATCGTACTGCCCACGAAGCCGGCGCCGATAATGCTGACCTTGCTCATCAAGTGCCTCCTTCTGACGTCGAAGATCCAGAGCCAATCGGTAACCACGCTCAACGTGGAGCCAGTTGAGCGACGCTGTTTCCAGGAACCAATCTACGCGGTTGCAGCCGCCGCGGGCACAGGCTGGCTCGAGGGAACGACCAGCGGCTCGATGCCGTCTGCGGCCAGCACCGGCTTGAGCGCTGCAATGGCACATTCGAGCATGGACGGGTCTGGCTCGCGTGTGGTCAGGCGTTGCAGCAGCAGGCCCGGTACGATCATCGCACGCACCCACCCCCAGTGCAGATGGCTGGCAGTGAAGCGCAGCAATTCGTACGCGATGGCCGCCACAACCGGCACGAGGAGCAGGCGGGATACCAGCCTCAGCAACAGGTTGTCGAAGTGGAATGGTGCGAACACCACGATGGAGATCAGCATGACCGACAGCAGGAAGCTTGTGCCGCAGCGCGTGTGAGCGGTGGTGAAAAGGGACACGGACTCCGGCGTCAGGGGTGCGCCTGCCTCGTATGCGTTGATTGTCTTGTGTTCGGCGCCGTGGTAGGCAAACAC
>CAZMIS010000627.1:0-2309 GCA_964566325.1 uncultured Anaerolineales bacterium | reverse complement strand
GTGGGCATCGCAAACCGCGATGTCGGGTACATCGGCAGGATCGGTCTCCTGATGGTGTTGCTGGCGCTCTTCGCGATCGTCTGCGGCGTCATGTTCATGCGCCTCTCGACGGTGGGCAGTATGGGCTTCGGCGCTAACCTGCGCGACGCGCTCTTCGAGAAGGTCCAGCAGTTCTCCTTCACCAATATCGACCGGTTCAGCACCGGTTCTCTGGTCACACGGATCACCAACGACGTCAACAACCTGCAGATGACCTTCATGATGATGCTGCGCATCTTCTCGCGGGCCCCGCTGATGCTGGTTCTGGCGTTCATCCTGGCCTACAGCATCAACGCCAGGCTCTCCCTCGTGTTGGGGGTCGCCATTCCGCTGCTGGTGATCGCCGTCCTGCTGATCATGCGGAGTGCGTTCAAGCGGTTCTCGATCATGCAGCAGAAGATCGACGCGATCAACACGGCCATCCAGGAGAACCTGATCGGCCAGCGGGTCGTCAAGGCGTTCGTGCGTGCGGACCATGAGAACGGGAAGTTCGGGGAGGCGAACGACGCGCTGACCAATGCATCCATCCGGGCCATCAGCATCGTGATCCTCAACTTCCCGGTCATGATGCTGGTGATGAGCGGCGCGACCGTCGCCATCCTCTGGCAGGGCGGGAACATGGTGTTCGGAGGCGAGTTGGGTGCGGGCCAATTGATCAGCCTGCTCTCCTACGTGACCCAGATCCTCATGAGCGTGATGATGATCTCGATGGTGTTCGTGATGAGCGCCCGTGCCCAGGCCAGCGGGAAGCGCGTGCTCGAGGTGCTGGATGCCGAGGTGGACATCCTCGACAAGGCCGGCCTGGAGCCGACGGCAGGCGCCGGTCCGCAGGTGACGGACGGACAGGTCGAGTTCCGCGGGGTGTCGTTCCGGTACAACGTGTCTGGCACGGGCGAGGATGTGCTCTCGCACATCACCTTCACCGCCGAGCCGGGCGAGGTCATCGGCATCGTCGGCGGCACGGGTTCCGGCAAGACGACCCTCATCAATCTGATCCCCCGGCTCTACGATGTCACCGGCGGCGCGATCCTCCTTGATGGTGCCGACGTGCGCGACTACGCGCTCGACAGCCTGCGCGGCGCCATCGGCATGGTGGCCCAGGGAGACATGCTCTTCTCAGGAACCATCCGCGAGAACCTGCTCTGGGGCCGGCCCGACGCGTCGCAGGCGGAGATCGAGCGCGTCAGCCAGAATGCCCAGGCGCACGACTTCATCATGTCCTTCCCCGACGGCTACGAGACCGTGTTGGGCCAGGGCGGGGTGAACCTGTCCGGCGGGCAGAAGCAGCGGCTGACCATCGCACGAGCAATGCTCAAGCAGCCCAAGATCCTGATCCTCGACGACAGCACCAGCGCGGTCGACTCTGCCACCGAAGCCCGCATCCGCACGGCCTTCTACAACGACCTGGCGAACACGACGATCTTCATCATCGCGCAGCGCCTCAGCTCGGTGCGGGATGCGGACAAGATCATTGTGCTGGACGATGGCGAGATCGTGGGCATCGGCGACCACGAGACCCTGCTGCAGACTAACAGGGTCTACCAGGAGATCAACCAGTCACAGGGAGAGGGGGTGCTTGCGCAATGAACCAGACAAAAGGCGCTGCACTCAAGAAGCCGCAGGGGGGACCGATGCAGGGGCCCGGCCCCGGGCCGCGCGGGCATTTCGAGAAGCCGAAGGACGCGCGGCAAACCGTGTTCCGCCTGCTCGGCTATCTCAAGCCCCGCAAGTTCGCCCTGATGCTGGTGGTCTTCCTGATGCTGCTGAGCACCGGGAGTTCCCTGGCCGGCAGCTACTTCCTGAAACCGCTCATCAACAACTACATCCTGCCGGGCGACTTCGCCGGGCTGGCCCGCAACCTGGTCGTCCTGGCGGGCATCTACATCGCCGGCGCGGCTGCGTCCTACGGGCAGACCCGGATCATGGTTCAGGTGGCGCAGCGCACGGGCAACACCCTGCGCCGCGAGCTGTTCGCCCGGCTGCAATCGCTGCCGCTGCGCTACTCCGACAGGCACCCGCACGGCGAGCTCATGAGCCGCTTCACCAACGACATCGATAACATTCAGATGGCGCTCGACCAGAGCACGGTCCAGCTGCTCTCGAGCGCGATTACGATGGTCGGCACGATCATCATGATGCTGGTGCTGAGCCCGATCCTCTTCATCCTGACCGCAGCGGTGCTGGGCCTGATGGTCTTCATCGTTCGCATCCTGGCCGGCAAGAGCAGCGGATTCTTCCGCGGCCAGCAGCGGGAGTTGGGCAACGTCAAC
>CAZMIS010000626.1:0-2310 GCA_964566325.1 uncultured Anaerolineales bacterium | reverse complement strand
AACGCTCACACAACTAAAAGTGATGCTACGCGCGACCCCGGTTTTCCTGGGAAGGCGCCTCAGGCGATGAGGCCGAAGGTGATGCTACCGGCGCAACTAAAACTGGAACTGAGCGCGCGATTCAAGTAACTTTGATGCTCCGCTGCCGGAACAGGAGCGTCGGGCATGTCTGACCATTCGAGGATTGGAGCGCGCCGAGGGCGCACCGTCGAGGTTGACCTCGCCCATTGGCCAGGCGTTGACCACGGCGCGCTGCCTGAGGACCGCCGCGCCCAGTACCTGAGGCGCCGCAAGGCGGTCGAGATGTACCTGTGCGGCGCCTCGGAGGCTGAGCTCAAGGAGGCTACCGGCATTCCGCGGTCCAACGTCTACCGCATCATCGTGGACCGCTGCTTGTCCCAGCATCCAGACGGAACGCTCTTCGGTTGGCGCGGCGCGTTGCCGTTCTTTCGGGTGGCCAGTTACCGCCGCAAGACCGCCCCGAAGGTGCGGGCCCACGCCAGAGGAGGAGCCGTCGGGGCTCTGCGGTGGCTCTTCGAGTCCGCGGGCGGCGCCGACATCGAGTCCCGGTTCCGCAAGCAAATCGTCGGCAAGGTGCCGAAGCTCGCCGCGGCGAAGCGACCCAAGCGAGAGCTGTTCGCCTGGTTCATCAAGGAGCTGCGCGCGGCCGGCTTCGAGGCGCGAGGCGAGTGGCCCTTCAACGTCGAGAAGCTCGGCTACGTCAGCATCTGCAAGTTCATCGACAAGGTCATGGACGAGAACCCTCGACGCCAGCGGCAGCTGCTCGGTGGCCATGAGGCTGAGCGCAAGGCGCGCGCCGGCGACGGCGCCGACAGGCCGCTGCTGCGCGTGCTCCAGCGGGTGGAGTGCGATGCCCACAAGCTCGATTCGCGAATGGTCGTGGCCATTCCATCGCCGCACGGCGGCTTCGAGGCCCGTGCGATTCGTCGCCTGTGGGTCATCGTCATCATCGAAGTCGAGTCCCGCGCCGTGCTCGGCTACCACCTCAGCCTGCACCCGGAGTGCAACGCCGAGGACGTGCTTCGCGCCGTCAAACGCGCGTTGACGCGCTGGGCGCCACGCGAGCTGCTGTGGAGCGGCAACGCCTACGTCGATGGCGCAGGCCTGCCGTCGGCGCACCACGAGCGCTACCTGGGCGCCTGCTGGGACGAGTTCAGCGTCGATGGCGCGATGGCCAACATCTGCGACCGGGTCGAACGGCAGCTGCGCGAGGTTGTCGGTTCGGCCATTCTCAAGCCGCAGGACCCCACCAGCTACACCAGCCGGCGCAGCAAGGACGACCGCCCGTTCATAGAGTCCTTCTTCGGGCAGCTCGCCAAGGGAGGCTTCCATCGCCTGTCGACCACGACCGGCAGCAAGCCGGCCGACAAGTGCGGCGCAGACCCTGACCGTGCGGCCAGCGATACGCAGTTCCAGCTCGAGTACGCGGAGGAACTGCTGGACACCCTCATCGCCAACTACAACGCGCGGCCGCACTCCGGCTTGGGCTGGCGCAGCCCTCTGGCCCAGTTGGACTTCCTGACGGGTCGAGAGCCAGAGCGCATTCGCCAGGCCGATGCCGGCGACGTTCAACGCATGGTCGGCATCCGCAAACTGTGCACACTGAAGGGAGGCATCAGCACCGGACGGCGCCCGTTCTTCCAGTTCGCGAACGCACGCTACTCGGCCGAATGGCTCGTTCTACGCACCGACCTGCTCGGCAAGTTGCTGTGGCTGCAGCTGGAGGACGAGGACGACGCGCGCTTGGCCAGCGTGTCGAACGAGCGAGGCGAGCTCCTCGGCGTTGTGCGAGCGGCGCCGCCCTGGAACCGATCTCCGCACACCCTCTACATGCGCCAGGCCATCCGTGCGCTCGACAAGCGCCGCGCGCTTCATCTCACCAGCCAGTGCGACGCCGTCGACGAACTGATCCGCTATGCCGAAGGTTCCAGGGGCAAGATGCTGCCACCGCACCCGGCCTACCTCGAGGCCCGGCGCGTGCTGCAGAAGCACGCGCAGGAACTCGCAGGGCAGCCCATGTTGGCCCGGGCAGACACGCCCCCGACAGCATCAGCCGCTGCTGTGAGCGAATCCCCGAAGCAGTCCGTCGAGACCGACAAGCCGCGCCGCCCCCTGCCGCCCATGGAAATGGCGAAGACCTGGTGATGGAAGCCTACGCGTCGAGTCCGCTGGTCGCGGAACACCTGCCCAGAGACCACCCGGTGGTCACACGCGACTACTCGCTCTTCACTCCTGCCATCTCCGAGATGGTGGACACGGTGGGGCGCTGGATCGACGACCAAGTCGATG
>CAZMIS010000625.1:0-2312 GCA_964566325.1 uncultured Anaerolineales bacterium | reverse complement strand
CGCATCAGCTCCGGCGGCAGATCCTGCATGCGAGCCACCAGGGCCGCGTGCAGCGTGTCGGAGTCAGCCCGCGTGAGATGCACCAGGCGCAACATCCGGGTCTGGCGTTCGACCAGCGTGCCGATCGCCGAGAGGTGATTGTTCCCGATGATGAGGTCGCCCTCCCAATGCCCGGCTTGTGACCGGTCGATGGGCAGGAAAGGTCGGTCGTGGATGCTCAGCATCGGCTGCTGAAATCTTGGCCGGCGGCGGTGCTGGCACTGATGCGCCCGACGGTGATCCCGGCCGGTGCGCAGCGGTGAACGGCGGTGCGGCGCCAGCCGTGAGGGGCGTATGAAGCGCGAATTCGGCTGATAGACAGCCTGATAAATGCTCTCGTGGCATAACCACATCGACCGGTCCTCGGGAAAACGCAAACGCAGGTGGCGGCTGATCTGCTGGGGGCTCCAACGCTGGCCGAGTAGCTCGGTGAGCATACTGCTGAGCTGCTCGTTGGTGTCGACTCGGCGTGGATGGTGACGCCCTCGACGTGCGGTGGCTCGCCGATGAGCATCAAAGGGCTGATAGCCTCCGCCGGCTGGCGCGTTGCGCCGCAGCTCCCGCGAGACCGTGGACGGCGATCGCCCGAGCCGCTCACCGATCGCCCGCACACTCAGGCCCGCGCGGCGTAGGTCAGCGATCTCGATGCGCTCGTCCTGGGACAGGTAGCGCGGGCTGATCTGGCGTACCGCAAGTGGGTCCAATGGCGCTATGAAGCCGACCTCGACGCCGTTGCGGTAGGTCTTGTAGCCACGGGTCCAGTTTGTCGCCGCCGACCGAGATACGCCAACTTCGCGGGCGGCGGCGCGCACGCTCCAACCCCGAGCCCGCAGCTCCATGAACCGCTGACGCTTGGCCGATAGCGGACGACGCCCCGGCCCCTTCTTCACCCGACGCGACGATGCCAACACAACCTCCAGAATCTAGAGAAGTGTTGCGACCATGCCTTGAAACCACCGTTCATCCATTTGCGCAAAATTGATGAGCTTGGCGATTCCATCGATTGTCGACTCATCTTCGGCGGCAACATCTTCGGAATCCGGACCATGAGGTCTGACCGGACTGGTAGTAACTGATGAGGCCCCGACGTCGTGGGTCCCGCTGCAGGATCGCTCAGCTTCCAGAGCGGAACATTCGAAGAACAGGAACTGAATTGAGCATCGGTATCAACCAGAGCAACCTGTGCCAGTTGTCAGCATCCAGTCTGGCCACCACCCTCGACGGGATTGCCGCAATGGGCTTTGAGTCAGTGCGATTCGCGGTCGACTGGGGCTATCTGAGCAACGTCTTCGGACAGACAAATTACACTCCCGTCCAGAATGTGAAGAACGCGCTAACGGCGCGCGGCTTGACCCCCATGCCATGCCTGGGCATTCACTATCCGTTCAATCACAGCGCCAACGCATTCGGAAACTTCGTCAACAAGTGCACCCAGATCTTTGGCGACATTCCCTACTACGAGGTGTGGAACGAACCCAACCTCATCGCCTTCAACATCGGCAGCCCCGCGACCTATGTCACGTACCTGAAGGCTGCAGCTCCGAAGATCAGGGCCGTTGGTTCACAGGTCATCTCGGCAGGACTGGCCGCTTATCCGACCTTCGGGTCCAACAAGTCGCCCGTGGACTGGCTCAAGGGCATGTACGCGGGCGGTGAGAACGGCGACTACGACCTGCTGGGCTATCACCCATACAGTGTCCTGGACGACCAGAATGCCACCTTCGTTGATCCGCAGACGAACCCATTCGGCATCGCGCAGATCGCCGCGCTCAAGGCGGTGCAGGCATCCCATGGTGATACCCGGCCGATGGCCTTCACCGAGGTCGGCTACATCACGCCAGGCAAGGTGAGCCTGCAAGACGCATCCAACTGGCTGACATGGCAACTGGCCAACCAAGATCCCAGCTTCCCGCTCACGTGGTTCTTCTGCTACCAGGACACCTCAGGCGACGGCGGTGGTTACGGGATCAAAACCAGCGCGGGGGTTCCCAAGGATTACTACTACGACGCGGTCGCTGCACTGGTGTAGCGCGGATATGGACGAGCGGCGGGCCTCCGGCACGGAGGCCCGCCGCTTGCTCTCGGCGGGCGCGGCTCGTCCAGACACCGGAGGATGTGCGTGCGCCATTCTGCACGCGCTGGGGCCACACGAAGTCAAGGGTGGTAGCGGATCTGCTTATCCGACGGCTGCGCGTTTGAAGGGCGCCTTCGGCGGCCGGTTACCCGGATCAGCCGACCTGCGCGGCGGCCTGCACGACGGGCGCGGCGGGGGC
>CAZMIS010000624.1:0-2322 GCA_964566325.1 uncultured Anaerolineales bacterium | reverse complement strand
TGCAGGGGACCGTGGATGGAGATTTCGATCGGGACGCGATCGGTGCTAACATGAGCATTCATTCATTGGTCCGCAAAGGCAAGCTCGTGTCCGTTGCACCACCCGTTCACCACCCGATCCTGAGACAGTTCCTGGCCCCGGTCGCCCGCCGGCTCGTCCGCGGCATCCTGATCCTGCTCGCGATCGCGTTTCTCACCTTTATCGGACTGATCGTGGCCGAGCGCGGCCGCGCGGGCCTGCCTGCGCAACTGCTGGATGCGTCCGTCGAGGCGCTCCGCCGCACAGTGGACTACGTCTTCGCGCACCCGCCCACCTACACCTGGCAGCGCCAGGAGACGGCGGCGCTGTCGCTCGTGCTCACCCTCCTGGGCCGCAGTGCGGCTCTCATCCTGCTGTCGCTCGTCATTGCGGCCGGCATCGGCGTGCCCTTCGGCATCTGGATCACCGTTCGTGGCCATCGAAGGCTCGCAGCGCTCGCTCTGCCGCTCTCCGTGCTGGGCATCTCCACGCCGAGCTTCCTGTTCGCCATGATCCTGTGGATCGTCAACATCCAGCTCGGCAGGTGGTTCGGCGGCGGCAAGGCGCCGCTGCCCACCGCCGGCTTCGGTTGGGACGCGCATATGCTCATGCCCGCGCTGGTTCTGGCCATGCGGCCCCTGGCTCAATTGGTCCAGATCACCCGCGTCTCGCTGGCCGACGTTCTGGGCTCGGATTACGTGCGCACCGCCACGTCCAAGGGGCTCAGCCGCAGTGCAGTGATCCGCCGGCACGCGCTGCGCAACGTCGCCATCCCGATCCTGACGACGCTGGGCGTTTCCATGCGCTTCTCCCTCGCCACCCTCCCCGTCGTAGAGCTCTTCTTCGTCTGGCCAGGCCTGGGAGCCGGCCTCCTGCAGGCCATTTCCGCGGAGATGCCAACCCTGGTCGTCGATCTGCTGGTGGCGCTCGGCCTGCTCTTCCTGCTCGTCAACGGATTCCTCGAGACGCTGTACCAGGTCATCGATCCGCGCGTGCGCGACGAGACGGGCGCGGAAGCATGGGAGACCGGCGGCCTTTCCTGGCCCCAGCGCCAGCAGATGTGGATCCAATCGCTCAAGGACGCACAGAACGGCCTCAGGCGGCTGGTGCGGCGGGGGCTCCATCAACGTTCCCGGCAGCCCGCAGCCCTGCCCGGCAGCATGCCCGGCAGCCTGCAGGCGCCGTCCGACCCGGCCGTGGACACCGCGGGCGATCCGGCGGCGCCTTCCGGTCTGCGAGAGTCCGTCGGGCGCCGCCGTGCCCTGCTCGCCGGCCTGACGAATCCGGCCCTTCTCGCAGGGACGGTGGTCGTGCTTGGTTTGGTCGCAGCAGCCATCTGGGGCGAGGGCTGGGCGCCGGGCAGCGCATACACGACCCACGGCGTGATGAAGGTCGACGGCGTGCTCCGTTCGCCCCCCTTCGCGCCCGGCATCACCTTCCCCTGGGGCAGCGATGCGATCGGCCGCGATGTCCAGGCACTCGTGCTCGCAGGCGCAAAGACCACGCTCACCCTGGCCCTCTTCGCGACGATTGCACGGCTCATCCTGGGTGCAGTGCTGGGCCTGCTGGCCGGCTGGTGGCGCGGCGGCTGGCTCGACCGCCTCATCCAGGCCGTCATTGCGGTGTGGGCCGCGTTTCCGGTCACCCTCTTCGCGATGATCCTCATCCTGGCGCTCGGCATCCAGCAGGGGCTCAGCGTGTTCGTGGCCGCCCTGTGCATCGTAGGGTGGGGCGAGGTCGCCCAGTTCGTGCGGGGCCAGGTGATCGGGCTGAAGCCGCAGCCGTACATCGAGGGCGCACGCACGGTCGGTGCACGGGCCGGCTGGGTGCTAACCCGACACGTCCTGCCCCATCTCTGGGCGCCCCTTCTGGTGATGGCTGCGCTGGAGATGGCCAGCGTGCTCATGCTGCTGGCTGATCTTGGGTTCCTGAACATCTTCGTGGGCGGCGGCTTCCGGGCCGATATCGGGCAATCTGCGGGGATGCAGACCATCGTGTACTACTTCTCCGACGTGCCCGAATGGAGTGCTCTGCTGGCCAACATCCGCAACTGGTGGCGCAGCTATCCCTGGCTGGCCTGGTATCCGGGCGTGGCGTTCTTTCTGGCCATCCTCGCGTTCAACCTGCTCGGCGAGGGCCTGCGCCGCTTCCTCGAAGAGAGCCGCATCAACATCGGCAGTGTCATCAATCGGTACTCCGCTGCGGCCGCCGCGATGATCTTCGTGGGCGCGATCCTGCTCGTCCGGTCCGCCACGCCCCTGGCCGTCTACAGCCGGCAGGTCGAGCACTATGACGCACAGCGGG
>CAZMIS010000623.1:0-2325 GCA_964566325.1 uncultured Anaerolineales bacterium | reverse complement strand
TCAATGCGTGTGTCGGTCTGGCGGTTTATGCGCTGGCCAAACAGCTCAGCAAAGACTGGAGCATCGGACTGCTGGCGGCATTATTTGTCACTTTTGCCACCAAAATGCCCGGCTACTACCTCACCTGGGGGCGCTACACCCTCCTGATCGGCGTGATGATCCTGCCTGTGGCAATAGCGGAAGCAATTCATGCTTGGGAGAACCATGACAAATGGTGGAAGCTGTCAGGTCTCAGCCTGCTCACCGCCGGCACCTTGCTCAGTCACTACTTTACGGCATTTTTGCTGGCTATCTACTTGGTGGTCTTTGGAATCGATTGGATCGTTGGGGCTTTCATAAAGAAAAAAGCGGAATTGCAGGCATTTTTGACTCTGTTCACTCCTGTTTTTTTAGGGCTTCTATTCAGTGCCCGCTGGTACATCCGAGTCATCCGATACTCTGCAGATTTCATCAACAAAACGTTCCGACTTTCTTCCAGAAAAATAATTCTGGATCAAAGTCAACTCGATTATCTAAGATATATTCTTGGCCCTACGCCTGCGTACTTTTTGGTGTTATTGACAATTGTTGGATTGGTTTTGGGCCTTTTTAGACCAAAATGGCGTCCATTTGCCATTTGGTCTTTCATGTTGATTCTATTTACTCTTCCATTGGGATTTGAGATCCTAAGTTTTCGGAGCGATCATTTCGGCTTAATTTTGTTCTTAATAATATCCCTAATGAGTGCGATTTGTTTGATCTGGTTGTATGACCAATTAAGTCAAAAACTAAGAATGGGAAAGCTGATACAAATCTTCTTTTTCGTTATTATCTTGGTTTTTGTTTGTTGGGGTGCTTATACCAACATGGATGCAATAAACGACTCAACCCTCCTGATTGCTGAGGATGATATTGCTGCCCTTGATTGGATTGACACTCACACGCCTATGGATGCACGATTTTTTGTGAACACAACTTCCTGGGGGTATGGTTTATATCGCAGCAGGGATGGTGGAGGTTGGATCCTGCCGAATACAGGACGATGGAGCCTTTCGCCAACCATATTCTATGCTTATGGCGGAGACCAAAGCGTAAGCGCGACATGGACAGATTGGAGTAAACGCGCAAGCAATATTACGACTTGTGGGAAAGATTTTTGGGAATTAGTTGAGGAAGCTGATCTGGATTATGTGTACATACGCAAGGGGACGGGTGGTCTTCAAAGTGAGGAATTAATCAATTGCGGCGGACTAATCTCCATTTACCAGGGTGAATTGGTGTCCATTTGGTTAATAGAAAGACCATAGTTAAAACAGTGACTGTCTTCTGAAGAAAGCATTTGCACTATTGCTTGGTTGGAATCAAACGTTTAAAATAGATGATTTGCACAAAAATGGCTTTAGGGTGTTAATTCATAGTTAAAGATATTCCCCTCAACTTCAAGGGATATGACGTTATCGGAATAGTCCAAAAAAAATGCATTTTTAAACGAACCAGGCAAAATAATCGTTAACAAGTTCAAATCCCCGTTTTGTGGGCTTTCATATTCGACCAGAAGTTCATTCTCTTTCCTAACGTGCGTGATTGACCCCTCTTCTTGCCCGACAAGCAAGAAAGTTACATTACCACCTGGCATCTCTAATTTGTTTTGATTGAGTTGATAGTCTGGAGTGAAGTGCCAGTTTATTTTTGCACTTTGGCTCTTTTTACTTGTAGCATTATCGATGATAAATACTGGTCCATCCTTAAAAAAGTGTATAGACCGATCGAATGTCCACCCGTTCCAATCTTCAATTTGAGTCAAGCTGTAGTCATAAGACTCAGACGTTTCAAACTTCTGAACTTTTGCATAAAAAGGCGGGTCTTGTGCGTACGGTCCAAAGAGGCTGACCAGTGAGTTTAAAACTGCATCCAGACCCGTTCTGGGGATTAGCAAAGTGTTTAATTGTTCTATCGGAATTCGTTTATCCCGAACCAAAGCCCTTCCAATCGGCAGCCACGAAATCGATTCTTGTGTGTGTTGCTCTTCAACCAAAGGAGAACCTGCATAAATCAATGAAATTGAGTTGCTTGCTTTGTAACGATGCCAACCTGTGAAACGGAGGTTTAGTGAAATATATAGGTCATCTTCAAGCCAACCATTTCGGAAGACAATCTTATCTGGGGCGAGGGGTCCATTCTGCTCTGGTAATCCAGAATCACCATACAACAGACATGTTCCAATGTCGGGAATGTTGGCCGTTAGATCACGGGAAATTTTTTCTTCTGTTCCTACTTGAACAGGAAATCGGTACGTATCGCCCAATGTTTGCATACTTTGATTAGAGATCCATAAAAGGGATTCAT
>CAZMIS010000622.1:0-2329 GCA_964566325.1 uncultured Anaerolineales bacterium | reverse complement strand
CTGCGGGTACAGCACCAGACCCAGGATGTAGAAGCGCTGCGCCTCGAGGTCGAACAGCACCGCCTGGCGGCCGCCCCACTGCAGCCAGGGCAGGCCGTAGAACAGCAGCTGCGTGAGCCAGACGAAAGTCCAGCGCCAACCCGCGAACCAGCCCTTCACCGCCCGCGGATAGATGTCGGGCTGCTTCTGGTACATCGAGACGAACTGCATGTCATCGTCCGCCGCGCTCGGGGCGGGCTGGATCGGGATGACCGGTCGGGGCGGATCGGTGCGCCGCATCACCGCTTCAACTCGCCGAGCTTCGATTCGATCTTGGCCCACTCGTCGGCATCCGGCAGTGCCAGCTTCGCCTTCGTGATGGGCTTCCATTGCCGCGACAGTTCGGCATTGAGTGCGGTGAAGCTCTGCTGGTGGCTCGGCACGTCTTCCTCCGCATAGATCGCGTTCACCGGGCACTCCGGCACGCAGACGGCGCAGTCGATGCACTCGGCCGGGTCGATGACGAGGAAGTTCGGCCCTTCGCGGAAGGCATCGACCGGACAGACGTCCACGCAGTCGGTGTACTTGCAGCGGATGCAGGCCTCGGTCACGACGAACGTCACGAGCTGTTCTCCAGTCGATCGTTAAAGATGCAAAGTAGATGCATCTTAAACAGACTCGGCCTTCAAAGCAATAAACTACATGCATCTTCAGGGGTGACCATGCGCCTGTCCGAATACACCGACTACACCCTGCGCGTGCTGATGTATTGCGCCGCCCACCGGGATCGACTGGTCACCATCGCCGAACTGGCCGAGCAGCACGGCTTGTCGAAGAACCACCTGATGAAGGTGGTCAACGACCTGGCGCACCGGGGCCTGATCGAGACCACACGGGGGCGCGGCGGCGGCCTGCGGCTGCTGGCGGAACCCGAGACCATCCGCATCGGCGACGTCGTTCGTGCGACGGAGACCGATTTCCGCCTCGTCGAGTGCTTCGATCCCGGCACCAACGCGTGCACGCTGTCGCCGAGCTGCCGCCTCAAGAAGCTGTTCCGCGACGCGCTGCAGGGCTACTTCGAGGCACTGGACGGCGCGACGCTGGCGGACATGACCCTGGGGCTGCCGGCGGCGCCCAGGCATCGCGGGCGGCCCTGACCGACGCCACGGCCCGGCGGGCAGGTGGACCGAGCGAACGCGACCTCGCCCGCTTCACGCCGAGCGCAGTGGCCGGGTGACGGCGCCGGTCAGGACGAGACTTTGCGCGCGTCCACGTCGATGTGAACCGCGTCGCTGTCGAGCAGGGCGGTCGCGGCGCGTGCGAAGTCCTGGCGCAGTGTCGCGTCGGCCTCGAAGCCTCGCGCGCCGATCGCTTCCGCGAGCACGATGAGCTTGTCCTTCGTCAAGACCTTGCCGAGCGGCCGCAGCGGCTCGCACTCGTACTCGTTGAAGCGCTCGTCGAGCCAGCGGCGCGCGTTCTCGACGGCGTCGGGTGCGCTGCCCTCCGGAGGGTGACAGATGACTTCGGTCGGGCCGAAGGACAGGCGGACGGACGCTCGCATGGTGGCAGGGTGAATGGTGAGATGGCCCCAGTCTACGCAGTCCGCCGGCTCAGGGCAAAGCCGATTCGCGCACCAGCTCGGCCCCGATGCGCAACACGTCGTCGATCAGCGCCTGCGCGTGCGACATCTCGCTGCGCGCGCCGACGAAGCAGGGCCGCAGCGCCAGGGCGCCGTTCACGCGGGTCGTGCTGGGCATGTTGCGGTTCTCGCGCGTCAGGCGCCGATGCACGCGCTGGTTCAGCCCGTCGAGGTCGCGCACCTCGGGCGACACGTAGCGAAAGCAGCAGATCGACAGCGTGGGCTCCTGCAGCAGTTCCAGGTTCGGGTGCGCGCGCGCTGCCTTCGCGATGTGCGCCGCCATGTCGTTGTGGCGCCGGATGCGCTGCGTCATGCCGGCCACGCCGATCTCGCGGATCAGCGCCCAGACCACCACGCCGCGGCTCGGCGCGCTCAGTTCGACGCCATAGTCGTAGTAGGGCACGCCCATGTCGTCCATCGAGTGCTCGACGCGCGCTGCCTCGTCATCGGGTCGGTGCATGCTGCCCTCCAGGTAGGCGGCCGGCTCCTGCGTGAAGGCGCGGCGCAGCAGTTCGCGGTCGCGCACGAAGGTGGCGGCCACGCCGACGGCGGCGCCCAGCCATTTGTGCGGATCGACGATGACGGAGTCGGCCAGCTCCAGGCCGACGTACAGCGGCGCCACCCGATCGTCCAGCCGGCCCGGCAGGCCGTAGGCGCCGTCGACATGGAACCAGACGCCGTTCTCCCGCGCGAACTCGCCGAGGCTGCGCA
>CAZMIS010000621.1:0-2330 GCA_964566325.1 uncultured Anaerolineales bacterium | reverse complement strand
CGTCAATTCACGGGCGGCTTGTTGCCGCGGCGCCGTACGGCGCCCAGGACGCCGTCCACCAGCCGGGTGACTTCGCCGATGCGCAGCAACCGCAACATGGCCAGGTAGAAGACCGCGCCGGCAACCCCGGCCACGGCCACCACCACCAGCGCCCCGACCTTACCCCCCGGCAGCAGAGGCGTCAGCACCCGGGCAATGGCCCAGACGCCCGCGCCCATCGCCACGGCCACGCCGCCACCCGCGGCCAGTGTGCGCAGGACCCCCTGCCGGTGCAGCCTGCCCACGCTGTACAGCAGCAACGTCGTCATGATCACTGCATGCGTGGCCTGCTTGGCCGAATCCGCCAGCACGAGCCCCAGAAACCCCAGGGGGCCCTTCAGCAGCAGTGCGGTCAGAAAGTAGAAGCCGATCGAGACCACCCCGACGATCGCGGGCGTGCGCGTGTTCTGGCGGGCATAGAAGGTGTAGTTCAGGAGAAAATCGACCCCGGCGAAGGGCAGCCCGATCAGGTAGAAGCGAAGAGCCCGCGCGGTCATCACCGTGTCCGCATCGACGAAGCTGCCGTGCTGGAACAGCAGCCGGATGATCGGCTCGGCCAGCGCCCACAGGCCCACCGCCGCGGGCAGCAGCAGCACGAGCACGAGGCGGAGGCCCCGGCCGAAGATGGAACGGAAGCCGTCCCAGTCCCCCACGGCCGCCCGCTGCGAGAGCGTGGGCAGTGCAGCCAGGGAGATGGCCACGGGGATCAGGCCCAGGGGCAGCTGAATCAGGTTGGTTGCGTAGCCCATCCAGCTGACGCTCTGCGCGCCCGCCGCGGACGCCCAGCGGCCGTCCACGATGATCTGGATCTGCGTCACGATGAGGCCGAGGGCGATGGGCAGGTAGAGCCGCCCGATGCGCCGGACCGCCGGGTGACGCCACGCGGTGCTGAAGCGCAGCGCCAGGTCCCGCGCCCCCCACCCCACCACCGCGAGCTGCAGCAGGCTGCCCATCGCGATGCCCAGGGGCAGCACGTAGATGCCGAAGCGCGAGACGAACAGGGGGGTCAGGATGACGATGCCGAGATTGAACACCGCGCCGCTGACCGCCGTGTAGTCGAACCGCCGCAGGGCATACAACAGGCCGGTGGCGCCGCCGGTCAGGCCAAAGAGCAGCACGGCCGGCGCGATGATCCGCAGGCAGTCGCGCAGGACCCGCTCGTACGCAGGGTCCGCGAAGTCGCTCAGCAGGCCGGCAAGCGGGCCGGCGAAGAGCTCCAGGAGGAGGACCACTACGCCCATCATCAGGGCGATGAGGCTGAGGACCGCGCTGGCAACCCTTGCGAGTTCGTCCCGGCGGTCCGGCTTGGCGTACTCGCTGAAGACGGGCACGAGCGCCGCGCTGAGCATGCCGCCGACCAGCAGGTCGTAGATCATCGTGGGGACGCGGGACGCGAGGCGGAACGCGTCGAGCTGGCCGCTCGCGCCGAAGAAGCCGGAGATGACGGCCTCGCGTGCCAGCCCGATCAGCCGGCTGGCGATGTTTCCGATGCCCAGGATGCCCGCGGAGCGAACCAGCCCGGATCCGCCGGCGCTCTGCTGGCTGTCGTCGCGTGTGGTCTCATCTGCGGGCGGGCACATGGCTGTTACCTGGTCCGGATCAATCCGCTGCCGGCAACGAGCGGATACGCTGGATGATCAGCGTCGTCGACCGGTCGGGCACGTACGGCAGGTACGCCACGCGGCCGCCGTAACCCTCGACGATGCTGGCCTCCGGGGGCCGCGGCCCGCCGGGCTGTCCCCAGTCCCCGCCCTTGACGTAGATGTCGGGACGCAGGGCCGCGACCAGGTCGCTGGCCGTCAGCGCGTCGAAGATCACGACCGCATCGACGCAACCGAGCGCGGCGAGGAGCTCGGCGCGCTCCTCCTGCGGCACGAGGGGACGGCCGGGCTTCCGCGCAGCGCACGACGCGTCGCTGTTGAGACCGACGATCAGGGCGTCGCCCAGGGAACGGGCGGACTGCAGGTATCGCACATGCCCGACATGCAGCAGGTCAAAGTGACCGTTGGTGAACACCACCGGTCCGGACTGCGCCGCGCGCCAGGCCAGCGCCTCGCCGGCCGTCAGTACAAGTCCCACTCCGATCCTCCCCCCTCGACGTGACCCGACACGGCCCCACTTAGGGCCAACTGATCATCTTCTGGCACGTTCGCGCAAGACCGCCCACACGAAGCGCGGCAGGGCCAACTGCCGCCGCCAGCGCCACGGCTGCGTCACGAGCCGGTACAGCCACTCCAGGTTGAGCCGCCGGACCAGGCGCAGCAGGCTGAGCGCTTCGAGCTCGAACACGC
>CAZMIS010000620.1:0-2333 GCA_964566325.1 uncultured Anaerolineales bacterium | reverse complement strand
GCCAATCTATGCTTGTTTGAGCCAGGCCACTGTTCGGCTGCGCACGCAGGGTTCTCAACGCCCTTCGCTTGATTCATGGCAAACACGGGCAAATGACTCTCGCGCTTGCTGGGGCAGGGATCGACAGGAGCGGTTTGCGGTGACGGTTGATTGCGGAGCGCTTCGGCTGGGAGCGGACATTCACCCCAGCTCTTCTATTTGGCGCAAGCGACCCATTGGAGCCCTTGGTGGTTTTCTCAGTGAGCGACCGGTCTACTTTGAAACTTGACTTTCGCTAACACCGCCGAAAAGTCAGCGACAGCAGTCGTTGGCAAGTGGCCAGCATCGACCGGGAGACGATCCCGACTGAACGAACGCAGCCGCGGGTCGCATACACACAGCCGACCCTTATCCGACTGTATGCCGGGCCAGCCCAGCGATCAGGTCTTTGCTGCTTCGCCGTGCAGCCACGACAGGAACGCCTCGACCGCCGGACGTTTGGCATGGCGCTCCGGGTACACGGCGAAGTGCGCCTTCACGCGGATCACCTTATCCATGCCGAATACCGCCTTGAGCTTGCCATTGGCGAGGTGGCCAGCCGCGTTCACCGCGCTCTCTAGCGCCACGCCCAAACCCTGTGTCGCCGCGTCGAGCGACATCTGAGCCCGGTCAAAGCGCAGGGGAAAACGGTCTGGCGCACGCAGACGGGTGAAGCGCCCGAACCAGTCCGACCACTGCACTACGCTCACATTGCTCTGGATCAGCGGCACATCCAGCAGCTGCTCGACCCGCTTGAGCTTGTTCTGCTTGATGAAGGCCGGGCTGGCCAAGGGCACGATGGCCTCGTCGAACAGGGGCTCCACGACCAAGTCCCCCCATTGCGGTATGCCGTAGCGAATGTCGATGTCAGACTGTTCGAGCGCGAAGTCGCTGGGCGTGTGGGCGGCCGAAAGGTTCAGCGAAATGTCGGGATAAGCCCGAGCAAAGCCGTACAGGCGCGGCATCAGCCAGAGGCTGGCGAGGCTGGGGGCCGAATGCACGTAAAGGCTGTTGCGAATGCCCTGGCGCAGATCGTCGGTCGCAGAGGAGATGGCAGAAAGCGCGGCGCGTATGTGGAGCAGGTAATGCTCGCCCGCCGGGCTCAGGCGCACACCATGTGCGCTGCGCTCGAACAGGCGAATGTCCAGTTGCGACTCCAGTCGCGAAATCTGATGGCTGATCGCCGACGCGGTGAGGTGCAGCTCTGCGGCGGCCAGCGCGAAGCTGCGGCGGCGCGCCACAGCTTCGAAGGCCTGCAGATTGGCGATGGGGGGCAAGGCGGGCATAGGGACAACCCTGACGTCAAATGACAGACCGTCATCTTACGCTGACATTTCATCGCTTGTCATCAACTTGCATGGCTTTCAAAATCCGCTTCCAGAACAGGAGACAAGGCACCCAGGTGCACATCACAGGCATCCCCGCACTGTGCGTCTCGTGCCTCATTCAACACAAGGAGACAAGACACATGCTGCTCAAAGACCAGGTTGCCATCATCACCGGCGGTGCAGGCGTCAATGGCCTCGGCTTCGCCACCGCCCGCTTGATGGCCTCACATGGTGCCAAGGTCGCCATCCTCGATCTCGAACGCGCCGACCCGGCGGCCGCCGCCGCCCAGTTGGGCGCGGGCCACATCGGCCTGGTGGCCGACGTGACCGACAAGGCTTCGTGCGATGCCGCCGCCGCGGCCGTGCTCAAGATCTTTGGCCGCATCGACACGCTGGTCAACAACGCCGGCATCACCCAGCCAGTCAAGACGCTAGAGATCACCGGTGCCGACTACGGCCGCATCCTCGACGTCAGCCTGCGCGGCACGCTCTACATGTCGCAGGCGGTCATCCCGGCCATGCGCGCCCAGAAGTCCGGCGCGATCTGCTGCGTGTCCTCGGTGTCAGCACAGCGCGGCGGCGGCATCCTGGGCGGGCCCCACTACTCGGCGGCCAAGGCCGGCGTGCTGGGTCTGGCGCGCGCCATGGCACGGGAATTCGGCATCGACGGCATCCGCGTCAACTGCGTGACCCCGGGCCTGATCGCCACCGACATCAACAAGGGCCTGATCCCCGACGACAAGATGAAGACCATCCTCGAAGGCATCCCGTTGAACCGCATCGGCGAGCCCAACGACGTGGCCGGCTGCCTGGTGTTCCTCGCCAGCGACCTGTCCAAGTACCTGACCGGCGTGACGCTTGATGTCAACGGCGGCATGTTGATCCACTGACAAGAACACAGATCCCTGACCCAGACCGAGATCGATAGGAGACAAGACATGATCGACCGCAACACCTTCACCCGCACCTTGTTCGTCCTCGCCATCA
>CAZMIS010000619.1:0-2337 GCA_964566325.1 uncultured Anaerolineales bacterium | reverse complement strand
TGGGCTGACGCGGGGCTGGGCGCGACCTTCTGCGACCGGGACGCGCCGGGCGTGCAGGCCGACAGCGCGAGCATGCCGGCGAGGCTGCCCGACAGCCGCAGAAAGACCCGTCTCGAGACCGTTGCACCCATGGTGAGTTTCCCCTGGCGCGGAGCACGGCGCGACCGATGGCGCGCCGGATTCCGCAGGCTACCTTATTGTACGATAATCCGCTCGGGTTTGTTCCACATTTGTCGGTATTATATCCGGCGGGCGTGTGGAAATCAAGGGGAAACAGCCAGCAGAAGGTAGGCGCGGTTATCTGGTCGATGCGATCAGTGCGTTCGCGCGGTCCAGGTACCGCCGCGCTGTCTCGGCGTCGCCGGCCAGCAGGTAGGAGGCGGCCAGGCGGCCGAGCGCCTTGGCCTCCTCGGGCGCGTCTCCGTCGCGCAGCCGGGCGAGCGCGGCGCGCAGGTGCTGCTTCTCGGCCTGCAAGCGGAGCCCGGGCGCAGCGGGGATGACGTCGCCGTCATCCGTCACGTTATCGGGCATGCCGCTCAGCCTGTGCCAGCGCGCCACGTCGCTTTCGCCGGGCCTGTCGTTGGAATCGGTCATTGCGCCTGGGTTCACCTGTCGCCGAAGGTTGAGACGGCATCAGTGTAGCCGGGACGCCCGCGCGGGTCAAGCCGCCTGCGCCATCACCGCGAATTCCACGTGCGCTGCCGGCTTTTCTGCCGCAGAGGTCACAGAGGCCACAGAGAGAGGTTTAGAGGCTGTCATTCCTCCCTTCTCTCTGAGCGCTCTGTGTTCTCTGCGGCTGGATAATTGCCACATGGGGCTTTGTTCTGCTCGTACCCGGAAGGACGACGCGCCGGCGGGTCGAGTTGACACTCGCCGCCGGGTGGGGGATACTCAGGGCTGTGCCGGGATCGGTTCGCCCGGCTGCACCACAGGAAAGGAGCTACATCGTGACTGTTCCCCCAACTCAACTCAGGGTGAAGGTCGATGACCTGATGGCTTTCTGCCTGGCTGCGCTGCGCCACGTTGGGGTCAGCGAGGCCGACGCGCGGCTGACGGCCGGTGCGCTCGTGACGACCGATACGCTGGGCACGTTTACGCACGGGACGCGGCAGCTGCGCGGGCTGGTGAAGAACGTCCGCGACGGCCGGCTGGATCCGGCGGCCTCGGAGTCTGTCGTGAACGAGGGCCCGGCGTGGGCGATGCTGGATGCCAACCATGCCATGCCCCCGGCCGTGGCCTGCCGCGCGATGCGGAAGGCCATGGAGAAGGCGCGCGCCTGCGGGGTGGGGTACGTCGGGGTGCGGCGCACGAGCCACTTCGGCGCTGCGGGGTACTACGCACGCCTGGCGGCTGCGGAGGACATGTTGGGGCTGGCCGTCTGCAATGTGGACCCGGTCATGACGGTCACCGGCGCGGCCGCCAAGGTGATGGGCACCAACCCGATCGCTTGGGCTGCTCCGGCGGGCGAGGAGCCGATGGTCTTTCTCGATATCGCAACCAGCCGGGTGGCCGCCACGAAGGTGTTCGCGGCCAAGGCGCTGGGCAAATCGGTGCCGGATAGCTGGCTGATCGACGCAGAGGGCCGGCCGACGACCGATCCGAGCCGGTTCCCGCAGGAGGGTGCGCTGTTGCCCCTGGCGGACTACAAGGGATACGGCCTGGCATTGTTGGTCGAGGTGCTGGGCGGTGCGCTGCCTGGTGCGGAGCTGCTGAGCGGCGTGGTGAGCTGGGCGATCGAGTCCAGCGAGCGCGTCAACCAGGGACACGCGTTTCTTTCCTTCGATATCGGCGCCATGACGCCGATCGGCGAGTTCAAGGCGCGCATGGACCGGATCGTGCGCGAGCTGCACGCCGCACCCAAGGCGGCCGGCGCAGATCGGATCTATGTGCCCGGCGAGATGGAGTGGGAGCGCCGCGATGCCGCGCTGGTGGAGGGCATCCCGCTGCCGCCGGACGTCGCGGCCGCGCTGCGTGGACTGGGAGACGATATCGGACTGCGTCCGGAGACGTTCGGTTTGAGCCTGGGCTGATACATCCATCTGTCTTGAAAGGAGACGGCTGTGAATAGCGAGATTCGTGTTCGACACGATGACCTGGTGCGGACGATCGAGGATATATTGGCCGCGGAAGGCGTGCCCGAGCACGTGCGCCGCGTGGAAGCGGAGCTGACGGCGGAAGCCGACCTGTTGGGCGTGCCATCGCACGGGATCCGGATGCTGCCGCTGGTCGTGAAGGGGCTGCGCGAGGGCCGCGCAAACGCGGACCCCCAGATTCGCATCGTGCGCGATCATGACGCAGTGTGCGTGCTCGACGGCGATCGCGGGCTTGGGCGGTATG
>CAZMIS010000618.1:0-2349 GCA_964566325.1 uncultured Anaerolineales bacterium | reverse complement strand
GCGGTGTGGGGGATGACGATGGGCAGGCTGACCAACGCCTGAACGGCCCCCTTGCCCCTGAACGACCGCCTCGCCAGGAGATAGGCCAGCGGCACGCCGGTCAGGCCACCGAACAGGACTGCCAGCAGCGCCGCGCCGAAGGTGAGGCGGATCGAGGCCAACACCGTCGGATCGCGCAGCGTGTCCCACAGCGAGCCAGGCGTCGTTGCCAGCAGTGCCGTGGCCACCGGTGCGATGAGGAAGAAGAGCATTGCACCGCCGGCCACGGCGAAGACGGCCTCGAGGGGGGAGGGCGCGCGGTTCACCTTGGGGCTGCCCGCTCGCTCAGTGCCTGAAGGCCGGGCGGCATCTGCTCGTATCCGTCGGCCAGGGGGCGATCGAACAGCGGATGCGCGTTGTCCGCCATGACCTGGCGCCCCTCGGGCCCCAGGAGGAAGGCGATGAAACGTTCCGCCGCCTCCGGATGGGGCGCGTTGGTTGGGATCGTGATTCCGTAGCCGATGCGCTCTCCGCGGAACTGCGGCTTCACCGTGCTGAAGCGCTTGAAGTCCAGATCCACCTGCACCTTGCCGTACACGGCCTCGTGCTCCGGCGAGCCCAGGTTGACCTCATCCGGCAGGCTCAACAGCTCGAGGCCGCGCTGCCGGATCACCGACTCGTACTCGAAGGCGTAGTCGAGATCGCCCGACTGCAACAGGGCGACCAGCTGGATGCTCGCCCCGCGCAGCACGACGTGGCTGCCCGGCCGGGTCTCCAGGATCTCCGGCACGGTGATGGTGGCGGCGACGTCGCCGGCGGCTGCGTCATCCAGGAAGAGGGTAACCGGCGAGGTGAACTGGCCGTCGAACATAGCGCGAAAAAGGGTGTAGGCGCCCCGCCGCTCCTGCTCCAGCGCGAAGGCCATAAGGCCCCGGTAGCCGGCCGCGTCGAAGCGCGGGTCCGCCAGTCCCACCTTCACGTCGGGCCGGGCGAGGATATCCGCCCAGTTCTCCCGCGTGATCTCGTCCGCGTACTTGCTGCCCTTCTGGTAGGCCAGGGCCAGGTGATTCGAGGCAAAGCGGAGGTGCCAATCAGCATAGGGCCGGCCCGTCTCCGGCTCGGTCGCGCCGTACATCAACATCGGCAGCAGCGACGCGTCCGCGGTCGCCACCACATCGATCGGCTCGTGCAGCTCCGTGACGTGGCGGATGACCTGGATGCTGCCGTGGTACTCCGCGCGCACGTCGATGTCGGGATTGGCCTGCTCGAACGCGGCCTCGACCGCAGCGAACGGAACGATCAGGCTGCCCGCGGCAAATACGACGAGGGGCGTCCGCGAGGCCGATAGGGCTGCGGGAACCAACGTAACCGTTGCGGGCACGGCCGCGGACGCCTCAGGCGCCGGCGCGATGCTCCCGGGCGCCTCGGCCGCGGGCGGCAGGGGTGCGCCGGTGCACCCCGCCGCGAGGCCGCAGAGCAACAGCGCCGCGATGAAGGCGCGCACTACTTCAGCTCGATCTTCGCGATGTCCTTGACCCAGAGGCCGCTGGACAGCCCGGGCATCGCCAGCCTGAACTCGCCCGGCGTCTCGGTGAATGCGACCATGCAGTCGGAGCACGCCTGCACATCGGCCAGGGGCGCTTCGACAAAGTAACCGTCGCCGGCCGTGAACACCAGCGTCTTGGCCTCCGCGGCCGGCTTGGCCAGGGCCAGAAGCTTGCTGAGGCGCACGCCCTCCACTGCCATCGCGCCCGACTTCGGGTGCTCCACCGTCAGCTTGAGCACCTCGACCGCGCGCAGGTCGTCCTCGCTCATGCCCAACGGCTGCGCCACCAGGCCGGTGATTACGAAGTCGCCCTTCACCTCGGCCGCGGGCGCGGCCGCCGGAGCGGCCGTGGCAGCCGGGGCCGCGGTCGCCACCGCCTCGCCATTCGCCGGCGCGCCGGCGACGTCCACCACGATCTCGCTGATCGTCCCCACCTGCTCCTTCTTGTCCACGTCGTCGCCCACCAGGCGCATGGGGAAGTACTGCTCGGGCAGCGGGTTGCCGTTCACCAGGTAGGCCGCGATGATATCCGTGCTGCGGGCCACCCGCGCGCTGTCGAAGGTCGCCGCGTAGCCATCCGCGGCCACCACCTCGACCTCATACCCGGCCTCGGCCAGCGCATCGTTGAACGCGGGGCCCTGGTGTTTGATCTCGTCGTCCACGTAGCCCGCCAGGAGGTAGAGCGGCACGCCGACCCACTCCTGCGCCTTGTCGTCCGTCCAGGCAGCCTTATGGCACTGCGCGCACGACTCGAAGTCGCCGCGGTTGATCGTCTCGGTGATCGCGCCGGTGAAGGTGACCTCCCAGTCGGCCACCAGCGGCTT
>CAZMIS010000617.1:0-2351 GCA_964566325.1 uncultured Anaerolineales bacterium | reverse complement strand
TGGTACGCGCTCGTGCCGTTCATGGAGTGTTATCACGGGGTGCTTAGCTTCGATCATGCGATCGACGGCAGCCTCAAGATCGACGGAAATTGGATTGACTTTGGCGGCGGTCGCGGTTACATTGAGAAGGACTGGGGCCAGGCCTTCCCCAAAGCCTGGATTTGGATGCAGAGCAACCACTTCGCGACGCCAGGGACCTCGCTCACCGCGTCTGTCGCGGTCATCCCATGGCTCGGCAGTGCGTTCAACGGCTTCATCGCGGGGCTGTGGCATGCGGGCAGGCTCTACCGTTTTGCCACCTACACCGGCGCACGACTGGAAAGGCAGGAGGTCGACGACCATACCGTGAGGCTGCAATTCTCAGACAGGGGCTCGCGCGGCCACCGCCTGGAGATCGAGGCGACGCGCACCCAGGGTGGCGTGTTGCACTCGCCCGAGCGCGTGGCGATGCTCCAGCGCGTCACGGAGAGCCTCGACGCGACGATCCGGGTCCGCGTCGTCGCGCAGGACACGGGTCAGGTGCTCTTCGACGAGATGGGGCGCCACGCCGGGCTCGAGGTAGTCGGGGCACTGCCGCAGGCAGTTCCCCAGGCACTGCCTGCGGCAGTGCCCAAGGCCTTGCCCGCCGGCACGCCGCCGGGCAAGGGAGTCGGGTGATGGACGTGGCGCGCGCTGCCGCGCGCGACGGCCGCCATCCCGGCATGGTCGCCCTGCTCGGCTCCGGCGAAACCGCAGCCGCAGGCGGCCGTCTCTTCGAGTCGCTTGCGCAGGGGCTGCCGCGTCCGCTGCGCGTCGTGATCCTGGAGACGCCGGCCGGCTTCGAGCTGAACAGCGCACGCGTGGCCGGCCGCGTCGCGGACTACCTGCGCGTGCGGCTGGCCAACTACGGTGCGGACGTGATCCAGGCGCCCGCGCTGCGGCGCGATGGCCCCCGGTCGACCGGAGACCCGCTCATCACGGAGCCCCTGCTCCACGCGAGCATGATCTTCGCGGGGCCGGGCAGCCCCACCTACGCGGTCCGCCACCTGGCGGACAGCCTGGCCTGGCAGCGCGTGTTGGCCCGCCACGCGCTGGGCGCGGCGCTGGCCTTCGCCTCCGCGGCCACCATCGCAATCGGGCGCTTCGCCCTGCCGGTCTACGAGATCTTCAAGGCCGGGCACGATCCCTTCTGGAGCGACGGCCTGGACCTGCTCGGTCCTTCCGGCCTCTCCCTTGCGATCGTGCCGCACTGGAACAACAACGATGGGGGCGCGGAGCTGGACACGAGCCGCTGCTTCATGGGCCGCGAACGCTTCGCCGCGCTGGCCGCCGGGCTGCCCGCAGGGACCGCGATCGTCGGCCTGGACGAGCACACGGGGCTGGTGATCGACCTGGCCGCGGGACAGGCTGGCGTCATGGGCCCGGGATGCGTCACGGTCCTCCGGGGCGGCAGCGAGCACAGCTTCGCTGAAGGCGCCACCTTCGGCCTGGACCTGCTCGGCCCGTACCTTCCGGCCGGCGGCCTCCTGGCCCTGCCGCCCGCGATCGTGGCCGAGGCGCTGGCCGCTGAGGCCGCGGACGCCGCACCGGCGTCCGAGCTGGCGCCTCCCGCGGAGGTTGCGGCCCTGGCCCAGGCGCGGGAGGCCGCGCGGGCGCGCCGCGATTGGGCCGCGGCCGACGAACTGCGCGGCCGCATCGCCGCGCTGGGCTGGCAGGTGCAGGATACGCCCGAGGGCCCCGAGCTGCTGCCGTTGAAGGACAAGCCATGATCTGGGAATTCCAGGCCGTGCTGACACGGCGCCTGTTGCTATGGTCCGCAATGAGCATCGCGGCCGGCGCGCTGCTGCTCCTCTTCGGCGATCCGTTCTGGCGCGGCTTCGGCGTGCAGGCCGTGGCCTGGGGCGCGATCGACGCGGGCATCGCCTTCTTCGGCCAGCGCAGCTCCGCCACGCGGCGCCGCAGGGAGGGCAGCGATCGGGGCGTGCTGGCCCGCGAGGCGCGCAACCTGCGCCGGCTGCTGTGGATCAACACCGGGCTGGACGTGCTGTACGTCGCGGGCGGCCTGGCCCTGGTCCAGACGCTCGGCGTGACCGACGCGTTCGCCAGGGGCAGCGGCTGGGGCATCGTGCTCCAGGGCGGCTTCCTCTTCTTCCTGGACCTGTTGCATGCGCTGGCCGTGCCGGCTGACGAGCCGGGCCTGCCCCCCATCGACCTGTTCGAGGGACCCGAACATCGCAGCTTCTCCGTCGACGGCCGCGAGCCGGCCGCGCTGCTGCTGCACGGCTTCATGGGCACGCCCGCAGAGATGCGCCCCATCGCGGACGCCCTGATCGCGGAGGCCATCCGCCACGCCAATGCGATCCGCCAGATCC
>CAZMIS010000616.1:0-2353 GCA_964566325.1 uncultured Anaerolineales bacterium | reverse complement strand
CGCGCATTTTGTGGCGATCAGCGCCAACAGGACGTCCAGCCTCGCTGAAGAACTACTCTACCAGATCGAGAGCCTGATCCTGGTGACTGAGCACGCCGACAAAAGGGGCGTAAAGGTACACGCGGTCAATGAGGCCTGCTCTGATGACATCCTGACTGATCGGTGGCCGGCAACATTGGGAGTGGACTTGCCCGACTTTTGTGGAGAGCGTTTAGCTCACTTCCCGGGACTTCCGCTCGAAGGCGATGGGGCTCTGGAAGCCGAGTGATGAGTGCCGCCTAACGGGGTTATAGAACCCGTCGATGTATCTGGCGACGGCATTTTCGGCCTGCAGGCGGGATTGCCATGCGACCGGCCAGATCAACTCCGACTTGATGGTTTTGAAGAACGTTTCCACCATCGAGTTGTCGTAGCAGTTTCCGCGCCCGCTCATCGAGATCAGGATGCCGCGTTTTCGGAGCAAGGCCTGATAGTCCACCGAGCAGTATTGCGACCCGCGGTCAGAATGGTGAACCAGTCCTGGCGCAGGATTGCGAGCCACGAGCGCACGACGCAGGGCTTCGACTGCCAGGTCGCGCTTCAGACGATCACTCGTGGCCCAACCGACGACGCGGCGGGAGAAGAGGTCCAGCACGACGGCGAGGTAGAGCCAGCCCTCGGCCGTCCAGATGTAGGATATATCCGTCCCCCACTTCCTGTCCGGGCCATCCGCCGTGAAGTCCTGCGCCACGAGATTCGGGGCGACGGGCCAGGCATGTTCGCTGTCCGTCGTGCGCTTGAACCGCCGCTTCTGCCGCGCGATCAACTGGTTCTCGCGCATCAGCCGCGCCGTGCGATGCCGCCCGATCTCGTGCCCTTCATCGACGAGGTCGCGGTGCATGCGGGGACTCCCGTAGGTGCCGTTCGACAGCGCGAAGGCTGTCCTGATATGGGCCAGATAGACCATGTCCTGCCGCTGGCGGTGACAGGCAGGCCGTTCCTGCCAGGCGAAGAAACCGCTCTGGCTGACTCCGAGGACATGACACATCCGGCTGATCGGGAAGCTGGCCTTCTCCGCCTCGATGAAGCCGAAGGTCATCGACTTCCCTCTTTCGCGAAGAAGGCCGCGGCTTTTTTTAAGATGTCGCGCTCCTGCTTCAGGACCGCATTCTCCCGCCGCAGCCGCTTCAACTCGGCATGCAGATCGACAGGTGCCTCACTCGGCTCAATGACATCGCGCTCTTGGCTCAGCCAGCGCGTCAGCGTCGACAGGCCAATGCCCAGATCCTCCGCGATCTCCCGCCGCGTCCGGCCGCTCGTCAGTGCCAGCCGCACGGCTTCACGCCGAAACTCCGGCGTCGGTCTGTTCCCGTTTCCCATAGAACACCTCCTGGTTCCTCAGTTGGTGCTCTCCACTTTTCCCGGGCAAGTCCACGCCCGGCTTTGGCGGGAAAAGAGGAGGAGGCCAAGATGCGCTTCCAGCTTGCGGACCTGCTGCGCGACAAGGGCTTGGAAGGCACGTGGTTGAAGTACCTTTCGGACGCATCCGACCTCGTGCTTGACACGTTCTTCGCGGATCTGGCTCGCTGCCGGATCGATTGGATTCAACAGCACCGCAAGGCACTGTCGACGTTCAAGGGCTCGTGTGCGATCGAGGACCCCCTGGAACCGGTCGTGCCCGGGACCCTCACGCCTGGGGAGACGCCTGATGCGGTTGCGGGCAAGAACTCCCTGATGTCGGGCGAGTGGGCCAGCGTGATTTTCTCGGGCGGGGCAGCCACGCGTTTTTTTGCCGAAGCCGCCAACCACCCGGACCTCAAGGGCATGCGCGCCGGGGGCCGCCCCCCCCCGCCCAAGGGTCTCTTCCCGGTCACGCCGGTCGCGGGGCGTACCTTCCTCGAGAGATTCTTCGCACAGGCGTTGTGGACCGGGATCGTGGCTCGACGCATGCCGTGCATGGTCCTGATGACCAGCCCCATGACCGACGGCCCTCTGCGCGCCTGGCTCTCGCAATCGAGATTGTGGGGCTTCCCCAAGGACGTCGTCCACTTTGTGATGCAGGCCGAAAACCCGCGCATCGATGGCGATGGGGACCTGATTGCCACGCCCGACGGACATCTGATGTTCTCCGGGGACGGGCACGGTGGCATCTTCCGCGCGCTCATGCAACCGCAACAAGACGGGGCATCCCTGCTCGTCCGGCTCGCGGACCGAGGGATCCGGCACCTGATCCTGCACAACGTGGACAATGCGGCCGCAAATGCCTTCGACCCCGCCCGACTGGGATTCCATGCGCGTCGCCAGCTTGCCATGACCCTGACCGTGGTACCTCGACGCCACGTGCGTGAGAAGGTTGGACTCGCGGTGTACAACC
>CAZMIS010000615.1:0-2354 GCA_964566325.1 uncultured Anaerolineales bacterium | reverse complement strand
CCCGCGTCAGCCCAGCTCGTCTACCAGGACTGGCGCACGGAGTACTTCTCGGTGCTGGCGCAGGAGATGCTGGAGGAGTTCCACGCCACTCACCCGAACATCCAGGTGTTCTACACCCCGGATCCGCCCGACCTCGCCGAGAAGATGATGGCTGACTTCGAGGCGCACAGCGCGCCTGATGTCCTCGCCGGCTGTTGTGAGTTCTTCCCCGTGTGGGCGCAGAAGGGCTTCCTGATGGATCTGCGTCCGTACGTCGAGGCGGAATTGACATCCGACGACAGGCGGGACTGGGATGAGGCGCAGTATCACGCACTCCAGCTGCAGGACGGCGCCCAGTTCGGTCTGCCGAAATATCACGGGGCGCTGGCTCTCTACTTCAACAAGGACCTCTTCGGCAGCCGCAACGTTCCCTTCCCTGAGCGGAGCTGGACCCACGAGGACTACCAGTCAGCGATGGCCGCTTTCACGCAGGACCGCTCCGCGCCCTCATCCCAGGCAGTCTGGGGCAGCATGTTCGATGTCAGCTGGGATCGGATCCAGGTGCACGTGAACAGCTGGGGCGGCAGATTCGTTGACCCTGCCGAACCGACCAAGAGCCGGATGGGAGAGCCCGAAGCGCTGGCGGCCATGCAGTGGCTGCACGACCGGATCTGGGAGGATCATACGATGGCCAGCCGCCTCGACGTGCGCAATCTGAGCGTTACGGAGGCCTTCTACCGCGGGCGACTGGCGATGGTCGAGGACGGTTCGTGGTCGCTGAAGACGATCCTGGAGAACGCCGACTTCGAAGTCGGTGTGACTGCGTTCCCTGCCGGCCCGGCGCGGCGTGTGACCATGGCCACAACGGATGGCTTCGGAATCTTCAAGCACACGCGCTATCCCGAGGCCGCGTGGGAGCTGCTCAAGTTCCTGATCAGCCACCCGTTCGGCCGCGCGATGGCCAACGCCCACCTGCTGCAGCCCGCCCGCGCCAGCCTGGTCGACGAGTGGGTTGCCACGGTGCGCGAGCAGTATCCGACCAAGGCCGCGGGAATGGACCTCTTTGCCTTCGCGGAAGGACACACCAAGGGCTACTCGGTCACGCCCGAAATCTTCGGGAATCAGGAGGCGGCGCGCACGCTGGCGACTGCTGCGTGGGAGCAGATGTACACCTTGGGCCATGCCACGGCCTCCATCATGCGGGAGGTTTCGGCACAGATCGACCAGGCTCACGAACGCGTGAGCGAGGATCGCGTCGATGCCTAGGTTGCGCAGGCCCGGACGGCCGGGGCGCGCGCACGCGATCGCCGTGCTGGTCGTGTTGATCCTGGCCAGCCTGCTCGGCGCGGCGACCTACATGTACACGTCCTATCGGCGGGCCACGGAAGACCTGATCGTGGAACGCGATCAGCAGCTTGCCCTGCTCACCACCGTGCGGCTACGGGACGAAATGGCCCAGCTCTCCAACGAGCTGCAGGCGCTCGCGCGCTCCCAAAGCCTGTATCTCGGTCTCACCGAGCGCCAGCGGCTCTTCCTCCGCGGCGCCGCTTCCCGGCTCAACATCTACGACGGTGGTGTCATCCTTCTCGACAGCACCGGCCGGGTGCGCGCCACCCTGCCGGAGCGATGGGACATCATGAGCCACGACTGGTCGGACATGGCGTTCTTCAAGGCCATGCTCGTCAGCGAACCACCGGCGGCGTACTTCTCCGAGGTCCTTGACATCGGCCCTGCGGACTCCCCGGTCATCGTGCTCAGTGTTCCGGTGCTCAGCGAAGACAAGGAAGTCGTGGGGGTTCTGTCGGGGCTCTTTCGTCTCGGGGAGTCGCGACTGAGTGCCTTCTACGCGAGCATCGTGCGCCTGCGCCTGGCCGGAGCCGGGAGCACCTACATCATGGATTCGGCGGGCCGCGTCCTGTACGACTCGCGTTTTGAGATGGTGGGACAGCAGGTGGCTGCGGAAACCCTGCAGGAGGCACTCTCAGGCGAGCGCGTCCATCATACGACGGATGCCCGCGGAGACCCCGTCGCGGCGATCTACACGCCGATGCCCGGAGCCAGTTGGATCGTGGTCACCGAAACGAATTGGAGGGAGGCCATGGCTCCGGTGCAGCGGCTGACCGGCGGACTCCTGGTGCTGCTCGCAGTCGGCATGGTGCTCCCGACCATTGCTGTGGTCCTGCTGAGGCGCGGCCGGCACTCTGCAGGCGTGAACCGTGAGCTGGCCAGGGAGGAAGCCCGGCTCCGGGAGACCATGCTCCAGCGATTCTTGCCCAGGCATGTGCCGTTGCTGGCGGGATGGGATGTCGGCGCGTACCACCAGGGCGGACCGCCCACCGCTTCGGCGCACGACCTGTACGACTTTCTGCTGATGC
>CAZMIS010000614.1:0-2357 GCA_964566325.1 uncultured Anaerolineales bacterium | reverse complement strand
CCTGTCTGGCATACACGGACCTCAGGATCGAGCCTGACATGGGCAGTCCTTCTGTTGGTGATGGTAGGGCCAGCGCAGAACGCGCGGGTTTTTGGCAGGGCCATATTTAATCGCTTCGTTGAGCTGTCTGACGAATTTCTGGAGGATTTCGAAGAGGACCCCGTCTCTGATACGATTGCGATCTCGCGCGAGTTCAGCGCAGCGCTGACCAACATTCCAGACCGGACGCCTATCACGAGCCTGTTCGTTGAGGGCGCAAAGGGCATTGGAACACCATCAGGTCAGGGCGAGAACCCGCTGCTGGAAATGTCATTCTCAAAGGACAACGGCCAGACATGGTCGGCATGGGAGGCGCGTCCGCTCGGAGCGCAGGGCGCTTACAGCACGGAGTCGGCGTGGCGCCGGCTGGGCCGTGTTGGCCGTCAGGGCATCATCTTCTGGTTCCGGAAAACCGACCCGGTGCGAGGCGCTTACACGGGCGTCAGGGTGAACGAGTGAACAACAAACAGGTCGCAGCCGGACGCAAGGCGCTGTTCCCCTTCGCTGACCGGGTGAAGCTGACAATGACGCGCGAGGGCGAGGTGACGACGCTGACGCCTTATCTCAGCGCTGATCCAGAAACCACGGGAACGCCGGTCGAAGTCGTGAACAACGTGACGGACGCCACTTCGATCACGCGCCAGTTAAGCCAGAGCATCGGAGCCTTGCTTGGCTGATCCGAAACAGGAACCGAAGATACCGAATATCGCGGTCCCGGTTGTGGATTTAAAAACCGGGCTGATGAACCCACCCTGGTACACCTATTTCGCAGGCGAGCGCACAGGGCTGAATGTCAACAGCGGCGCGGCGGCGGCAGCAGCAGCAGCGGCCAGTGCGGCGCAGGCAACGGCCAATGCGGCGCAGGAGCAGGTAAACGCCGTCGGCGCGGAGACGTTGACCTTCTCGGCTTCGGCCAGCCCGATTTCTGCAACAGGCTCTGGGCTCAGCGGAGTGGTGCAGACCAACATTGTGACTGTTACGCCAGCAGGCGGAACCGGCCCCTACACGTACTCATGGACCTATGTCAGCGGCGACACCGTCACGGTCCTCAGCCCCACGTCAGCGGCGACAAGGTTCTCTTCGGCCACCGGCGCCGAGGCTGTCTATAAATGCACGGTGACTGACTCACTCGCTGCAACTGCCGTCGTCAACGTCGGCATCTCGATTAGCAACGGCGACACTTAAACACTCTCAGGTTTTTGTAATGGCTGCAAACTATGACGGCGCCAGCTCGTCTGGTACCAGCGTACCCACAGGCACGTCTGGCGGTTGGGGCGACTGGCTCCCGCTCCTGATCGATGCGGGCAGCAGCCTTGCTGGCGGCTGGCTGTCAGGTCAGGGCGGAACTGCGTCTGCAAACGCAAATGCCGATGCGGCTCAGCAGGTCGTCGATCTGCAACGCGGCATTTACAGCGACCAGCGCGCACTGGCTCGCCCGGGATACATGACGGGTGGGGCCGCGACCAATGCGCTGGCGAATATCTATGGCATCGGGCCGCAGAACTATGAGGCTGCGTTCTCCAATGGCGGCATGTCGTCTGGCGGGACCAACGCGCAAGGGCTTGCCACCAACTGGGGCGCGGGCCAGCCGGTTGCCGGGCATACAGGCGGCGGCGGGCCGAATGCTTTGGCAGCGGCAGCAGGGAGCGCTGCGGGCTCGTTCTTCGGTCCCGTGGGAACCGCTGTCGGCGGCGCGCTGGGAGGCCTGATCCGTGGCGATGGCGACAACTGGCAGACCAAGCAGACGATCGCCCCCGAGGGCTATGACTACGACAAGTTCTGGAACGACAATCCCGACCTCCAGGTGAGCAAGAACGGCTGGCCCAAGGCCGATGTTCAGGCGCTCTTTGGTGGCAACCGGAACGCCTATCTCGACTGGTTCCAGAAGCAATCGCCGGATCGGAAGATCCCGCTGCTGGCCGGGTATGAAGTCGGAGCCAATGGCGTGCCGGTGCTCTCGACGGCTGCGCCTGCTGCTGGTGGTGGAGCCACAAGCGGGGCCAACGCTCTGGCCAGTCCGATGAAGGCATTCGAAGCCACGCCCTATTACGACATGGCGGTCAAAGGATTCCGGGGCGTCGATACGCCTGACGTGAACGCGGCCTATGCCAAGGGCGGCAAGGTTCTGTCCGGGGCTCAATCGATCGCACTGGATGAGCGCGGCAAGAACCGGCTGGGCGCGGCGTTCGGACAATACACAGCCGGGCTTTCCGATCTGGCTGGCTTGAACAGCACTGCCAGTAACCAAGCCGGAACTGCTGCGACGAACTACGGCACATCAACAGGCAGAGCAATTGTCGATGGCGGCACCGCCAAGG
>CAZMIS010000613.1:0-2359 GCA_964566325.1 uncultured Anaerolineales bacterium | reverse complement strand
GGCGAAGACTGCGTCCGTTGCCGCGGCATCGAACGCACCGCGCTGGTACAGCAGCGCGAGGAGCGGCCGTCCGAGCAGGATCAGCCCCGCGGCCGCGGGCACGGCGAGGGCCAGCACCGTGCGCAGCGACTCGCCCAGCGTGCGGCGGAGCCCGGCCCGGTCCCCGCGCGCGGCCAGGTCTGCCAGGGTCGGGAAGGCCACAAGCCCGAACGCGGTCCCGATGATCGTCTCGGGCAGCTGCATCGCGTCCCAGCCCCATTCCAGCGCGCTGACGCCGCCGGGCCCCAGCCGCGAGGCCAGGTTGGTCGAGGCGAGCAGGGTCAGGTGGAACACGCCCAGGTCCAGCACGCGGGGCCCCATGAGCACGGCCACCTGGCGCACCGAGCCATCGCCCGTGCGCAGCACGGGGCGCCACCGGAAGCCGTATCTGAGCAGTGCCGGTACCTTGATGAGCAGATGGAGGGCGGAGCCGCCGACCGCTCCGATCGCCAGCCCGCGCACCCCGAGCGACGGCGCGAGCCAGAGTGCGCCCGCGATCACGCCCAACGGATAGACCACCGGGGCCAATGCGGGCAGGAGGAAGTGTTTGAAGCCGTTCAGGGCGCTGCCCAGCACCGCGGAGACGCCGAAGATAACGGTCGAGAGGAGGACGATGCGCATCACCGCGGCCGTCTCGGCCTGGTCGGCCGGCGCGAAGCCCGGCGCGATGATGGTGCGCACGAGCCACGGCGCGAGCAACGCGGCCAGGGCCGCAAGCGCCGCGACGATGAGCACGACCCAGTTGAGCACCGCGGACGTCAGCAGCCACGCGCCCCGGCGGTCGTCCTGCGCCGCATACCCGGCGAACACGGGGATGAACGCGGTGGCGAGCGCGCCGCCGGCCACGATCGTGAAGAGGAGGTCGGGCAGCTTGAAGGCCGCGTAGTAGGCGTCGAGCCGGGCGCCGATGCCGAACGATGAGGCGATGATCGCGTTGCGCACCAGGCCCGCGGCGGCCGACAGGCCGAACGAGCCTGCGACGACGAGCACGTTGCGGGCGATGTGCCTGCGCGTGAGGTCCGCGTTCATCCTACTCGATCGCCGCCAACGCATCGGCGGCTTCCGCGTAGGTCGGCCGGAGCGCCAGGGCGGCGCGCAGAGAGGCCCTGGCACTCTCGCCGTCGCCCATCGCCCATTGGGCCAGGCCCTTCCAGTAGAACAGCTCCTCGTCGTGTGCGGCGGTCTTGATGGTCGCGTCGGCCAGATCGATGACTTCCTGCAGGCGGCCCACCTCGTAGTAGGCCCGGAACGGCCCGAACTGATACCACAACATGCGCCACGGGAGCTTGAGGCGCCTGGCCGTATCGTAGGCCTGTGCCGCCGCCTCGAAGTCGCCCAGCGCGGTGTAGTCCGTCCCCAGGTTGAACCAGGCAAACGCGTCGCCCGGATTTGCCCGGACGTCTGCGAGGTTCCAGTCCAGCGAGGCGCGCCACATGGCTTCGTCGTCTGCGTCTGCGCCGAGGACCGCGGTGACCGCGGCAGCCCGGGACGCGTCCGCGATGACCAGGTATGTCCTGCCGAACACCTTCCACAGCGGATCGAACGTGGCATAGGGCAGGCGGATGCCGCGGTACGGATCGCCCTTCCTGATCCCGTGAGAATCGTAGGAATCGTAGGCGATCCATTCCTGCGACACGTCATCGTAACCGACGATCAGCCGGTAGTGGCCCATGCCATCGTTGGGCTTCGGCTCGTACCAGGTCTCCACGAGGACGGGGATCCCGGCCCCGAGCAGGGCCCTGAGCCGCGCCGCGTCGCCGTTGACGCGGACGGAGGCGATCAAGCCCTGCGATCGGGCGAACGCCGCCAGCTCCTCCGGCGTGACGTTCTTGTCGTCCTTCTCCGGCCGCAGCTCGCCGCCGATCTTGTCCTGCCCCACCCCCACGCCGAAGTAGCTCAGGTTCATGGACAGGGTGGCCGGTCCGCAGTTGTTCCACGTCTGCCAGCAGTGTGCCAGTCCGTCGAGCTGGAACGTGGGCGGTCGCGGCGTCGGATCGACGCGCGGCGTTGGGGTGGGGGAGGGGGCGGGACGCGGCGTCGCCGTCGCGGGCGGGAGCCTGGGATCCTGCTCGATGACCACCGGTCCTGCCGGCGGGCTCGGCTCCGTCGTGACCGTCGGGCTGCTCTCAGGGCGGACGTCGCGCGCTTTCAGCGCGCTTGCCGCTTCCGCCCCTGCGTGGGTCGCGGCAGGCGACGGCTCGTCTGCGGGCGCGGCCAGTGACCGGGCCAGCGCCGAGGCTGCCTTCACCGCCTCCGCGCCCGATGGGTCATTGCCCCTTTCGGTGCTGCCGGCGGGCGTGGGCACGAATGGGTCGTGCGG
>CAZMIS010000612.1:0-2359 GCA_964566325.1 uncultured Anaerolineales bacterium | reverse complement strand
CCATGCCGGGCCTGCCCACGCGGCCCGTGTTCTACGACGTCGACCTCGACCTCGAAACCGGCCGCGTCGTCGGCCTCTTCTAGACCGCTCTGACCTGATCGCCGTGCCACGTTAAGGCGCGGCGATCAGGCCGAGGATGTCGGCGAAGAACAGCAACTCCAAATGTGGATACGTTTTAGCCGCAGAGAACGCAGAGCGCTCAGAGAAAAGTGAGGGATTGTAGCCTCTGAGCCCCCCTCTGTGACCTCTGTGACCTCTGCGGCAAGAAAATCGGCAGCGCACTTGGAATTCCATGCTAAGAAAGCGACGCTTGACAGGGGCGTCAATCAAACATATACTCCTGGTGGTTCGCACCACAGTAACCGCTTTACCCGCCAGCAACGCTTCGACGCCCAAAGACGGAGTCCATGTCGAATGCACGTTCATGCCCAGCCTGTGCCACCTTGGGCGATTCATGTCGTCCGAGCGCATCACGCCGCTCGTGGCGTGCCGGCACACACGCGATCTAGCCGCCCTTGCTGAGTCATACAGACTCGCCGGGCGGCTTTTGCGTTCTATAGCATAAGGAATGCCACCAGTGACAACCATCTTCTTCGCCACCGATGTACACGGTTCGGACATCTGCTGGAAGAAATTCATCAGCGGAGGCAAGTTCTACAAGGCAGACATCATCATCCTTGGCGGTGACATGACCGGCAAGGCCATCGTGCCGATCATCCACCAGGGTGGCGAGACGTGGAAGGCTGTGTTGTTGGAGCAGGCATTCATGCTTCACGGCGAGGCCGAGGTGGCCGAGATGTCCCAGAAGATCACCAGCCGCGGCTACTATCCCTACCGTACCACATCTGAGGAGCTTGGTGAGCTGAGTGCACATCCGGAGAAAATCGACCGGATCTTCGCGTCTGAGGTGCTCAAGCGTGCGGAGCAATGGCTGGCCTACGCGGACGAGAAGCTTGCCGGCACGGGCATTCGCTGTTACGTTGCGCCGGGCAACGATGACATGTTCGCGTTGGACGACATGGTTCGCTCCAGCAAGCACGTCGAGCTCTCGGAGGGCGAGGTCGTCCAGCTCGATGAGCACCACGAGATGGTGAGCTCGGGCTGGAGCAACATCACGCCGTGGCACACGTATCGCGAAGAGCCGGAGGAGAAGCTGCGGGCGCGTTACGACGCCATGTTGGTCAAGCTCAAGGATCCGGCTAACGCGGTGTTCAACATCCATGTGCCGCCCTACGGCTCGACCCTGGACGAGGCGCCCGAACTGACGGCGGACCTGAAGCCGAAGGAAGCCGGACGCTCCCTGGTTCCCGTGGGCAGCCATGCCGTGCGCGAGATCGTCGAGCGCTATCAGCCGCTGGTAGGGCTGTTCGGCCACATCCACGAGGCTAAGGGTGCGGTGCGCCTGGGCCGGACGTTGTGCATCAATCCCGGCAGCATGTACGAGCAAGGCCGCCTGCTCGGCGCGCTGTTGACGCTTGACCGCAACAAGATCAAGAACTACGTGTTGACGACGGGCTGAGCTCGATCGAAACGACCCGATGTCGAAACCTTCTTCGGGCGCGTGACAGCGATGACGGAGGTTTCGCGACGCTGTGCCTGAGCCGCCCGGCGCGACCAGACGCAGGTCTTCCCAGGAGGTGCCCCAAGCAAGACCATCGCCTGCCCCATTCCTTTTGTGGTCAGCCTTTGTTTCAGACCAGTCAACGAAGACAAGGAGGGCTCTATCATGGCCAAAGCTACACCCGTCCCCCACGGCAACGAATCATCGCTGTTCCTTCGAAAAGCGACCGGCCTGGTGCGTTCGTGGTCCGTCTTTGACGCGTTCGTCTACGCCTTCTTCTCCATCAACCTGGTCACCCTCGGGTTGTACAGCTTCAGCCAGATGTACTACTTCGAAGGTGGGCTGCTCCCAACGCTGTTGGTCAGCGGTGTCTTTCTGATCTTTGAGATCATCGTGTACGCCAGCCTCATTTCGGTGATGCCGCGCGCTGGCGGCGATTACGTGTGGCAGAGCCGCATCCTCGGCGGCGGTATTGGTTTCGTTCTCGCCGTCACGGGCTGGTGGTTCATCCTCTGGCTGTGGGCTCCGCTTTACAGCGACATGCTGCGCCAGATCCTCATCGTGCCCGGCCTCGGCATTGCCGGCCTCAAGGATGCCGCGCTCTGGTTCGGGCAGCAGCCGCTCGGTCACTTCCTCAGCGTACTCATCATGTGCGGCTGCGTGACCTTCTTCATCACGAAGGGCATGAAGTGGTACGCGCGGTTCCAGAAGATCTGCTTCTGGACCAGTATCGCAGGCATAGCCGTGGTGATGCTCTTCCTGCTCTTCGGCAACCACGAGGCCTTCCGGGCCGGCCTC
>CAZMIS010000611.1:0-2361 GCA_964566325.1 uncultured Anaerolineales bacterium | reverse complement strand
CACATTGCGCAGGGGTTGACGCCATCGAGCAACCCGAGCGCAAGCGTGAACATCGGCAAGCCCAGACGATTCACGCTCAGCCCGCCGAGGAGCGAACCGTCCACTGCCTCGGCAGGAGCGGCGGCCGCTGGGTCGAGCATGGCCCGCAACTCGCGACCCCTGTGCTCTGCGTCATCGAAGCCAATCAGGACGCGGCGGTTGACGACAAACGTAGGCACCCCGGGCGGCCATTCGCCCGCTGCGCGAAACAGATCTGTCAGGCGGTCCCTTGCGGCTGCGTCGGTGTCGACTGGACGCAATAGCACCTCGACATCCGGATGCTCCTGCTGCAATTGCGCCAGGAAGGCCTTGGCATCTGCACAGTGCGGGCAGCCGTCGCGGACGAATACCTCGATGGACCGACGCGGCGATTGCGATGCTGCGGGGTCAGCAGTGGTTGCCACCCGGGGCGGAGTGCCGCCCCGCGGAGGATCCTCCGCTCGCACGCCGGACGCGGCCGCAACGGTCAGCCAAATGATTGCCGCCAGGAGGACGCGAAGAACGGCGCGCTTGCGCCCAGCCTGCCACGCGAGCGCGAACGCCTCAGGCCCGCGCACAGGCAGCCCGCCGCCGCAGCACGGCCACGGTACCGACTGCCGCGGCGGCAGCCCAGCGGGTGCTTCGTCATGGCCCATGTCGAGCCGGGTGGTTGGCGGTGGCAGTTCCAGCCCCTTGGGGATCGACCGGTACGGCACAGCGGCACCCGCATAGAGAAAGCCGCGGCGCGCGGATACGGAGTCGCGCAGGAACATCGTGTCGCCAATGAAGACCACACGCGCTTCGCCGTCGTCGGCGACATAGGTCATGGATGAGGGGCCACCGAAAGGGGTTCTGCATGCACGTGCTTGTCCAGTCACCCTTGCACTTGGGCAGCAGATGCGCGCACGCGCACAACCAGTTTCTGTGAGTCTTCGCCACCTCGGCCCGTCAGGTCAGAGCTTCCTGGTCGTGAAGTACCAGTCGACCGTGTTCAGCCCTTCAGCTTTGCGCTTGGCGATCGCATCAGGCGTCTTCGGCGCCGGCACGATCACGTCGCCGCCCGGCTTCCAGCCTTCGGGCGTGGCCACCTTGTTCGCGTCGCTGGTCTGCATGGCCTGCAGCAGGCGAACGAACTCGTCGATCGAGCGGCCATTGCTCATCGGGTAGTACACCATCGCGCGCAGCACGCCGTTCGGGTCGATGAAGAAGGTCGCGCGCACGGCCTGCGTGTCGGCTGCACCGGGATGCACCATCCCGTAGGCCCCGGCCACTTCCATCTTGATGTCCTCGATGATCGGGAACGGGATCGTGACGCCGAACTTCTCCTGGATGTTCTGCGTCCAGGCCAGGTGCGAGAACACGCTGTCGATAGACAGTCCGAGCAGTTCGCAGTTCATCTTCTTGAACTGGTCGGCCGCCTTGGCGAAGCCGATGAATTCGGTGGTGCACACCGGCGTGAAGTCGGCCGGGTGCGAGAACAGGATCAGCCACTTGCCCTTGTAGTCGGCGAGACAGCGTTCGCCATGGGTCGTGAGCGCCTTGAAATCAGGCGCGGGTTCGTTGAGGCGGGGAAAGCTGGATGTGGTCATGGGACCTCCTGGCAGGGTTGGACAGTCTGAAAGACACGCTGCGCCGGTCACCGCAGGCCTTCATCATCGGATACTTATGTGTGTAGCCAATTGAGTTGCTTCAATTGCGCCAATCGCTGTCGATGCGATCCTGGACTGACGAAGATCACTGCGGACAGGTGGGTTGTGCCATCCACTGTGCCGATCACCGTCAACGGCAGGGGACCGGACATGCGCAGGATCTATTTCTTGGTGCCCAACGTGGCCTCGGCCAAGGCCATCGTCGACGCGTTGCTGCTCGCACGGGTCGAGGAACGCCACATCCACATCGTCGCCCGCGAAGGCACCGAACTGGATGATCTGCCCGAGGCCGGGGTGGCGCAACGCAGCGACCTCATCTCCGCGATCGAAAAGGGTGTCGCTGCCGGCGGCATCAGCGGATTGCTCGCCGGCGCACTCGCGGTGACGTTCCCGCCGGCGGGCCTGGTACTCGGCGGCGGCGCCGCGCTCGGGCTCGCGCTGTTCGGCGCCGGCTTCGGCGCCTGGATGTCGGGCATGGTGGGCGCCGGTCTGCCCAGCAGCCGCCTGGAGAAGTTCGAGTCCGCAATCGAAACCGGAGTTGATGATCGACGTACCCCGTGATCGAGTCGAAGTCACGGAAGCCTTGGTGCGTCAACACCATCCAGAAGCCGACCTCGCAGGCACCGAACCCAACATGCCGCTGTTCCCTTGAAGCGACAGCGCGTTCCTGGGCCCTGAGCCCCCGTCGGCTCGC
>CAZMIS010000610.1:0-2363 GCA_964566325.1 uncultured Anaerolineales bacterium | reverse complement strand
AGTACTATCAAGGATTGCCAGAGATTTTAATATACCCCTATTGATAACAAATCAAGTTTATGATGACGTGACTGGCGGAAAAGAAAAGATCCCTGTCGGGGGGGACGTATTAAAATATTGGTCCAAATTAATAGTAAAACTTGAGAAGGATGAGCAGATTAAGAGGAAGGCAACATTAGTAAGACACCCCTATAAAAAAGAAGGGGAATCTGTTTTTTATGATATTGGGGACCCAGGCATCATCGACGCTTCTTTCTGATCTTTTCTACTCGCTCTTTTATTTCAAATGTCTTGAAAGGAACGTCTTTTAGGGCTTTTCCAACAACTGACTTTGCTATGTTTTCTGCATGTTTTGTGTGTTCTGCGTTGAATACATCCAGAGTTAGATATATTCCAACAAGAGAAACATCTCCTACAAAAAATGAACTTTCAAAATAATCGCCACATTTAGGGCACTGTGACATGCCTATCTCAACCTTGACATACTCAAGTTTACTTGCTTTAAGTTTTTTATTAACAGTTGACATTGCAACTTTTATTGCATCTTCGCCGTCTTTAATATCTCTCACAATAATTGGAACTTCAAGCGTAACTTTGTAATCCAATTAATCACCTCGTCTCCTCTTCAAAAGCAAAATATTCTGTTGTTGAAACTTTGAACACACCAAGCCTTGCACCAGCATCTAGATATCCGTGTAGATAATTTAGTGAAGCAAAAGCAGTAACATAATCACCTTTTTCTTTGAAATATTTTGCATCTTCATAATACCTTTTTGCCATATCTAAATAGTCATTTGCTACCTTTTCCATATGCGATCCTTTAGGGGGATTTATTTTGATGTCTTCAAAAGCTTTTCTTGCTATTTCAAAGTATTTTGTAAGTTTTTCATCACTAATCTCTCTCAAGAAATCTCTCCTTATCTCGCTATCTCTCACAAACTTATGGTAGCAATTGATGTTGCTTTAATATGGAAAGTATTAGAATGCTTTATATCTATTATGGATTAGTTTTAAAAGCATTTTTAATTCAAATAAATTTTTCAATTATCTTCTTGGCCTCTCTTTCTTTTAGGCATTTTCTTTATTTTTTAGGAACTCATTGACGTCATTAAGCGAGAATCATTGCGGCAACCGCAAACTTTTTATATATGTATATGTTCATTTTCAGCAATATACTATAAATTTATAGATATGTTACGAATAAATTGAATAAGGAGGGATTATGTCAAGAAAAAAATTAATTTCTGAACTCTTTTTATTACTATTAATTTCAACCATATTCACGTCTTTCGTGTTTGCAAATGGAGGTGGATGTCCACCAACTACAATAGATCGTACTATTAATGATACAATTACTTGTGACCAAACTTATTACTTGTGGGATGGTGATCTCCGTTTACCCCTTTTATATTACCTTGACGATATTATATGCCCACCTGGCTGTGGCAATGCAGAGATTAAATGGGTAAAGGTAAGTAAATATGTATATTTGCATGTTATTGAATACACTACCGGCGATACATGTTGCTGTGGGGACAATACTTTTTATGTGAAAATGAATTATTGGTTCTCATCTCAGCGGACTAAAACCATAAAGATTACAGTAAATGTTGATTGTCCACCACCCAATCCTTGTGAAATTCCACCAGTAGCTGTTGACGACTCTTATAAAACAAATGAGAATACTTGCGCCAATTTTAGTGTACTTGATAATGACGATGACAAACATCCAAAACAAATAATTGTTACTAAGCCTAAATATGGTTCAGCTGAAGAATCTGGAGGAAAAATTTACTACTGCCCATTGGGTAATTACTGTGGAGAAGACACATTTACATACTATTACATAACAGAAAATAATTGCATATCAAACACTGCAACAGTTACAGTTACAATACCTTGTAAAACACCACTACCTGAAACTATATTATATCCTGGAATAGGCTTAGAGCGATTGACAATACCTGGAGGCCCAATTCCAATAGATGGATCTATAGGGTCAGTGTTAGATACCGGTACAAATATTATATCCGATGGAAAAGTCGTATCTTCTTTAGAACTTCTACCTGGAACTCAGACCTTACTAGTGCAAGTAGAAAACAGAGGGTCATTGACCCAGGCAGATGTCAGTGTGAAGTTCGAAGGACTGCCACAAGGGGTAACATACACATTTGAACCGGAGTTACAGAAAGTTTATGCACATAACCTAGGGACATATGTAGTGACCCTAACAGCATCGCCTGACGTGCCTGAAGGAACCTATCCAATAAAAGTAACAGCTTATTCTAGGAACGGGATAATGGATCAAATAGAGATAAAAGTGGTAGTTACTTAATTTATTTTTAATTTTTTATATCCTATTT
>CAZMIS010000609.1:0-2364 GCA_964566325.1 uncultured Anaerolineales bacterium | reverse complement strand
GGCGAGGCCGAGCACCGCAGCGAAGCGAGGAGCGCAAGCGCTTACACGCTGTTAGATGACGTGCCATTTTATTCACCATTGATCGATATATGATTTAATTTCAAAATATATATTATAATAATTGTTATTATTCTATAATATTGAAAGCTTCGTTGATTGTCCATCCACTACGAAGTCGTTTAGATACGACTTTTGGAATTAAATTATGAGATCTTGCTGCTTCGCTGATACTTCTATATTTTATTCCACTTACTGTGATGCATTTCGAGTTCGGAATTGTTTGGTCCTTCTTAATAATTATTCCTAATGCCTCTTCGTTAGTCCAACCATTGCGTAATCTGCGAGCAACGTTTGTAGGATTTTGATTATAGAATAATGATGCCTTCTTAATACTTTTAAAAATATGACCATCAATGCTAATTTCTTTTTTGTAATTACTTTTAGTTCCCAGCCAGTCGCGAAGATCAATCCAGCCATTATTTTTATAAACCAACCATGGGGCTGATGGTATATTAACAGGTTTGCTGCTACACTTGCAGTACTTTCGCCATTCTCCTTGATTAGGAATATTTAAAGAGTGGACGTACTTTCTTGCTTTATTAAAAGGCCAATACTCGAAAATATTTTTATTAATATTCTTTGTTCCAAGAAAATCCGACCAACTTACCCAATCATGATAGTAATTATCTGGTGAGCGCGGTATATTGGTTGGAAATATATTTGAATTTATAAATTTCCTCCAAGCTATATTGCTAGCAATATGTAACGGGTGTAAATATTTCTTTGCTTCATCATACGATAACACTTTGCTTTTATTGAACTTTCCATTTCCAAGCCATTCGGAATAATTATTCCAACCTTTATTATAATACACAGACGATGGATTTGCTGGGATATTAGGAGGTTTATTGCCACTTTTAGTATAGATAAACCATTCAGATTGCGTTTTAAGTTTTAATTTGTGAACATATTTCAATGCCTTTTCATAAGGAAGCCACTCGATGTTCTTTGTGCTAATACGATCAGTTCCAAGCCAGTTTCCCCAACCTGCCCATTCATCTACGTATACTTGTTGTGGATTAGAAGGAATAAAATCATCTTTTTTTTCGCGTGAGCAATATCTAATCCATTCTTTAAATGAATTTATTCCTAATTCATGAACAATATCTCTGGATTCCTCAAATGAATAATACAATTTATTTACGCCATCGCCTCCAGTTGTTGCATTGTAACCGTTTCGATAAGAATCATAGAAATTGATATAAAATCTCTCCATCTCGTTGGCTTCATCAGCGTTATCACATTTGTGTAATATGTACCATTGAAAATTATCTTTACCATACTTTAATATCGCTTTGTGAAAGGGGTAATCATCTTTAGTATTACTACTAGTATGTTGTCTTTTTCTTGAATTATAATTCTTGGATTGTCCAATATACCATTTCCCTGTAATTATACATCGGGACCCATATATTATTGAGAATGGTTTATTATTAGTCATGGCAACAATGGTTTAAATAAAATGGCATGTCATCTAACGTGCCGCGTGTAGGCGACGCCGCCGCAGGCGGTGTGCCGAACCCGTCTTTTCAGGGTGAGGCCGAGCACCGCAGCGAAGCGAGGAGCGCAAGCGCTTACACGCTGTTGTGCGTAGTTGATAGCTTTCCTGGGTTAATTAAATTTAATAAATTCAGTTTCAAGATTGTTTTCAATTGATTTTGGGAATAATGATGATAAATCAGGATATCGCTTCCTTATTACATTCCAAATTACTCCAAATTTCAATGCGATGTTGTAATGATATTTCATTACAGAATTTCTGATATGATTTATACTTATGCCAGCCAGTTTTGAAATGGGTTTAATATTTAATCCATCAAGATGATGTAATAAAATAAATAAACCACCACCGCTCAATCCAAAAGGATACGGAGATTTTCCAACATTTAGATCATGTGATAATACCTCTTTATAATATCTATATAGAAAATGAGTCGAAGAGTCAACATTATTGAGTTTGTATTCATTACTTGTGCAATGTGTACATTCAAAAACAATTAATTTCGAATGAATATGATTATAATGATGGTGGTATTTAGTTTGCTTTCCAGGATAACCAATAGCAGCAAAATATATTTCATTTTCTGATTTATAGTCTATTAAAATATCAGTATGGGTGAGGAATGTGAAATTTGTTATTTTCGTATGGATTTCTGGGGGTAAATCAATTATGCAATAATCGAGATTTCTATAATATTCCCTTTTTTCGTTAAAAGGACATATAAGTGTTTCTCCGTATAATGGAGAAAATCCAGATTCTAGATAAGTATAAATTGTATCATTACTGTCCCATAGATTTTAGAA
>CAZMIS010000608.1:0-2390 GCA_964566325.1 uncultured Anaerolineales bacterium | reverse complement strand
GCCCTCGGGGTGCGCCTGGCACGCCGCGACGCCAGGGTATACGTCATGCTGGGCGACGGTGAGTTGAATGAGGGACAGGTCTGGGAGGCCGCCTTGTGTGCCTCGAAATTCGGGCTCGATAACCTCATAGCGATCGTGGACTACAACCATCTCCAGTTGGATGGGCCATGCGAAACGGTAATGCCGATCGAGCCGTTGGGGGACAAATGGCGCGCCTTCGGATGGCACGTCCTGGAGATCGATGGCCACGATATGGCGGCCATCCTCGGCGCACTTGACGCGGCACAGGCACACGTCGGAACTCCCACCGTACTCATCGCCACCACGGTCAAAGGGAGGGGCGTGTCCTTCATGGAGGGAGACCCCGACTGGCATGGGCGGGCACCCAACGATGGTCAGTATGCGGCGGCGATGGCTGAGCTGCATACCGATAGAGGCCTGCCATGATCCGCCAGATAGGTGACTTGATTCCGACGCGAGATGCCTTCGGCGATGAGCTGTTGGATCTGGGCGCGCAGGTTCCGGAGCTCGTGGTGCTGGAGGCGGATATCTCCAAGTCGACACGGACCTGCGCCTTCGCACAGCGCTTTGCGGACCGCTTCTTCCAGATGGGGGTGGCCGAGGCCAACATGATGGTGACGGCCGCTGGCCTGTGCACCACGGGCTGGATCCCGGTGGTGAGCACCTACGCCATCTTCGCTAGCATGCGCGCCTGCGAACAGGTGCGCACGCAGGTGGCCTACCCGAGGCTGAACGTCAAGATCGCGGTCAGCCACGGCGGCATAACGCCGGCGAACGACGGCGTCACGCACCAGGCCACCGAGGACCTGGGCGTCATGCGTACGATTCCCAACATGACCGTAATCATGCCGGCGGACTACTACGCCACCCGGGCGTTAGTCAGGGCAGCGGTGGCCCACCGAGGACCGGTCTACCTTCGCTTTACACGCGATTCAGTACCCGTCATCTACGGTCCGGATGACACCTTCGAGATAGGCCGCGGCAAGCAACTCCGCAGCGGCGGAGACGTGTCAATCGTCGCCATCGGAGATATGGTGTGCCAGGCCATGGCCGCGGCCGATCTGCTAGCCGGACGCGGCATAGAGGCCGACGTGATCGACAGTCACACGCTCAAGCCGCTTGACGATGCCTTGATCCTTCAATCGGCTGCCCGGACGCGCCACGTCGTCACGGTCGAGGACCACCAGGTCCAGGGAGGCCTCGGTAGTGCGGTGGCCGAGTTGTTGGGCGAAGAACTGCCAACGCCAATGCACCGCATCGGGTTGCGCGACACCTTTGCCGAGTCGGGCCCCTATGATCGACTGCTGGAAAAATACGGCATGGATGTAGCACACATCTGCGCAGCGGCCGAGAAGATGCTCGTGCATTGGCCCAAGGGGGAGGTTCTGCATGGATGACGAACTCGTCGACAGCCTGGCCCGGAGATGCCTGAGCGTGCGTCGCGACATCATCGAGATGATTCACACCGCGGGATCTGGACATCCAGGCGGCTCGCTGTCGGCAGTGGAGATCCTGGTCGCACTGTACTTTCATACGATGCGCCTGCGCCCAGACGAGCCGGCGTGGCCCGGGCGCGATCGGTTTATCCTGTCGAAGGGTCACGCAGCCCCGGCACTCTACGCGGTGCTCGCGGAGCGCGGATTCTTTCCGGTTCAAGAATTGCAGACCTTCGCAGCTGGCGGGTCGCGACTGCAGAAGCATATTGACATGAAGCTGGTGCCGGGTGCCGAGCTGTCGACCGGCTCGCTGGGACAGGGCCTGTCGGTAGGCGTGGGAATGGCCCTGGCGAGCCGGATGGATGGGAACGACTGGCGAGTCTACGTGCTCCTGGGCGACGGCGAGAGCCAGGAAGGACAGATCTGGGAAGCGGCGATGCTGGGGGGTCATCAGCGCCTCGACAACCTGGTTGCCTTTCTGGATTTCAACGGTTGCCAGGTGGATGGCTTCGTCCGCGACATCTGCTGCATGGAGCCAGTGGAAGACCGTTGGCGGAGCTTCGGCTGGGCTGTTCAGCGTATCGACGGCCACGATCTTGGCCAGATCATGCATGCGCTTGAAGTGACGGCCTTAGGGCCCGGGCCGCATTTGATCGTGGCAGACACGATTAAGGGCCGGGGCATCTCCTACATGGAGGGCCGTCCGGAATGGCATGCTCAGGCGATCGATGACGAGCAGTTCCGGATCGCCCTCTCCGAACTGGGAGCAGCTGCTTCGTCGCTGCAGGAGCAGATACTGTGGAATTCGTAAACAAGCCCTACGGCCAGGCGCTCGCGGCCTTGGGTGCACGCCATCCCGACCTGGTCGTGGTAGACGCTGATCTGCAGCGCGCCACCGAGACTGACCTGTTTCAGCACGCGCTCCCCCACCGC
>CAZMIS010000607.1:0-2393 GCA_964566325.1 uncultured Anaerolineales bacterium | reverse complement strand
CGTCACCGCCGCCCGGTCGTGCGCCAGTTGCAGCTGTATCTGCTTGCGGATGCCGGTCTCGGCCTCCACCGGTCCCAGGATGATCGCGCCGCCGGGCGCCTCCTGAACCGTGCACCCGCCATCATCCAACACGTACGTTCTCGGCATGGCCTCAGGCGCGTGCCAGAGGCGATGGCCCCCGTAGAGACGATACGGGCCCGCAGGCGTGTCGATGGTGAGATCGGGCAGTTCCGCCATGATGTTGTCACCGGCGCCGGCCAGTGACAGGTGGACGATGCGCGGCCCGGCCCCTTCGAGATAAGCCAGGTGGAGGTAGTCGTTGCTCAGCAAGCGCGCAGGCAGACCATGGAAATCAATCGACACGATTCACCCCCCTCTCAGTGCGGGACGGCCCTAGGCGCCCAGCAACCTCAGGAACTTACGGCGTCCCACTTGCAGCACCCGGTCCGCCCCCGGCTGCAGGACCAGGTTGAAGTCCTCCACGCGCTCCCCATCCAGCTTGACGCCGCCCTGCGTCACGAGCCGCCGCGCCTCGCTCTTCGACGGCGCCAGCTGGTGTGCGGTGATGAGGTCGACCAGGCCGATCGGCGCCGAAAGCCGCAGCTCGGGCATTTCTGAGGGCAGGTCGCGCTCCTGAAAGACGGTCCGGAAGTGCGCCTGTGCGGCCTCTGCTCCCTCGCGGCCCTTGAAGATGTCGACGATCTCGAAGGCCAGGCGCATCTTGAGGTCGCGCGGATGCAGCTCGCCGCGCTCCAGCGCGGCAAACATCTCCCGGATCTCGTCGGGCGACCAGCGCGTCAGGAGGTCCGCGTAGTTGCGCATGGCGCTGTCGGGGATGCTCATGACCTTGCCGAACATCGACTCCGGCGCCTCGGCGATGCCGATGTGGTTGCCCGTGCTCTTCGACATGCGCAACACGCCGTCGGTCCCGACGAGGATCGGGAACGTCAGGATCGTCTGGGGCCTCAGGTCGAACGATTCCATCAGCTTGCGCCCCGCCAGCAGGTTGAAGAGCTGCTCCGTGCCGCCGATCTGAATGTCGGTCTTCATCGCCACCGCGTCGTAGCCCTGCATCAGCGCATAAAGGAACTCGTGCAGCCAGATCGGCTCGCCCTTCTCATAGCGCAGCGCGAAGTTCTCCCGCACCAGGAACTGCTGGACCGTAAAGTTGGAGGCCAGCCCGATCACATCCGTGAAGGTCAGTTTTGACAGCCAGTCGCCGTTGTACTTCACGATGGTCTTGTCGCGGTCCAACACGTGCCAGGCCTGATCCGCATAGGTCTGAGCGTGTGCCTGCGCCTCCTGTTCGGTCTGCATGCGCCGGGCGGTGGTCTTGTCGCTGGCGTCACCCACCAGCGACGTGAATGTGCCGATGAGGAAGATGACCTCGTGCCCCAGTTCCTGGAACTGGGCGAGCTTGCGCATCGGAACCGTGTGTCCCAGGTGAAGGTCGGGCTTGGTGGGATCGAAGCCGCAGTAGACCCGCAGCGGCCTGTTGTCCCGCACCGATTCGGCGAGCCGTTCGCGCAACTCCGCTTCCATGTTGACGCGGGTCTTCTCGTCGCCAAACTCAACTCCGCGCATCAGGATCGCGAGTTGCTGTTCTACGGGCTTAAAGGCATTCATCCTCTTGCGCTCCAATTAGATATAGTGTATAATTGTCGAAAACGATAACGAAAGCTGGTTCTGTAAAAAAACAGCGTGGCCGGAGCCACGCTGGAGGCGTCAGATCTGCGTGTCACCTGGGCGTCATGGCATGCGGGGGCAATGGCCCCCAAGATACAAGTAGTATTGGCGCAGGGGTAGCAATATCTGTAACATGGTTGTATAATATCATACGCATGGAGGGCTGTCAAAAGAGTTTCTGTGGACGGGAACAGACTGCCAGTGTAGACGTCATCAGTAGTATGACAGCCGGCATCCACCGGCAATCACAAGCCAGGCGAAAGGAGCGCGGAATGTCCCAACGTGCGATGCGCCGAATCGGCGCCCTCATGTCCATCATCGTCTTATTGAGTGTGGTGCTTGTGCCGGCCGCCGCAGCAAGCCCTGCAACCGGCGCAAACGCCAGCGCGGCCCAGAGTGCGAGCTGCCCGGTGTACTACCGGGTCGTACGCGGCGACAACCTCACGCGGATCGGCTATCGCTACGGTGTCAGCGTCGCGCAGTTGATGCGCTGGAACAACATCTGGAACGCCGACCGCATCTACGTCGGCCAGGTGCTGGTGATCTGGCCTTACCGGTGTACGCATCCGGTGCCGCCGCCACCACCGCCGCCTCCGCCGCCTCCCTCGGCCTCATGGCGTGCGACCTACTACAACTCGCGCGATCTGACAGGCCCCATCGTGCTCGAACGCGCCTTCACGGACCACCTCCAGTACTCGCAAGGCAAA
>CAZMIS010000606.1:0-2396 GCA_964566325.1 uncultured Anaerolineales bacterium | reverse complement strand
TGTCAGTTTTTCTTTTATTTCACGGTAAATGTCTTTAATTGAATTTTTCATGAAGATTTATGCGTCATTAATATCATCTCCAGCCGTGCGAGTGCGATTCACCCGATTGTACACCGGGGCCGGGAACAGGTTAAAAAGCGCGTATAGCCCGGACCCGCCTGGCATACTGCTTCAGATCGTAATACGGGAGTCCATCCTTGAAATGCTGGAGCAGCGCGTAACTGTCATCTCCTTCGGATGAACTCCAGTAGTAATCCGCGATACAACCGCCAATGCCTTTCCCGCGTGCTTTGACTATGTGGCCCTGGGCCATTTGCATGTGCCGCAACAGGTGGGGGGAAACATCCTTGTCCGCTACAGTGGCTCCCCGCTGCCCATGGGCTTTGGAGAAGCCAAACAGCAAAAGCAGGTCTTGCTGGTGACGTTTGGGGAGCCGGAGATCCCGGCGGTTTCAGAAGGCGGCATGCCCGCAGGGGAGGTCGCAGTTGGAAGCTGGCGGCCCGGCATCGCGTCCGTACCGATCCCTCGGTTTCAGTCACTGGCCAGGATTTCGGGAGACATGGCATCACTGGAGGCGGCCATTCTGACCCTCAAAACCACGGATCCCACAGCGTGGCTGGAGGTAACCCATACGGGCGACGCGGTGATTGGGGATCTCAGGGAACAGGTGGAGGGCATGGTTGCCGGGTCCGGCCTCTCGTTGCTGCGGATTCAGGATGAGAAGCTCATTGTGCGCGCCACGGCACCGCTGCAGCAGACGGAAACCCTGGACGATCTCTCCCACGAGGATGTGTTCGAACGCTGCCTGGAAACCTTCGAGGTTCCGGAACCACAGCGGGAGGTGCTGCGGCAGGCGTATCAGGAGATTGTGCTGTCCATGGACATGGCGGATGTCCATGCGGAATAGGCACGGCAACACGTAGGCCAACGTGGAATTTGTGCGAATGGCGCAGGCCAACGCGAAATCGATGCGAATGGTTCAGGCCGGCGCGAAATCGGCGCAGGGCACATCTCTTGGAACCAAACAACGGATGAATGACGGGAAGGGCATGAGATGAGAATTCTGAAGGTTCGTTTCTGCAACTTGAATTCACTGGCCGGCGAATGGGAAATCGATTTGACGGATCCCGCCTATGAGACGCATGGGTTGTTTGCCATCACCGGGCCCACCGGCGCGGGCAAATCCACCCTGCTCGACGCCATCTGCCTGGGGCTGTATGGCCGAACCCCCCGGCTGGACAAGGTCAACAAGAGCGGAAACGAGATCATGTCCCGCCGCACGGGGGAGTGCTTCGCGGAAGTGACATTCCAGACCCAGGCCGGCAGGTATCGCTGCCACTGGAGCCAGCAGCGGGCCCATAAAAAACCGGAAGGGGACTGGCAGCAGCCAAAGCACGAAATGGCTGCGGCGGATACCGGGGAAGTGCTGGCCTCCAAAATCAAGGACGTGGAAAGCCTGGTGGAGGAGAAGACCGGGATGGACTTCGACCGGTTCACCCGTTCCATGTTGCTGGCGCAGGGCGGATTTTCGGCCTTTTTGCAGGCGAAGGTGGAGGAACGCGCCACCATTCTGGAGCAGATTACGGGCACCGGGATCTACGGAGAAATATCCAGACAGGTGCATCAGCGGAACGCGGAGGAGATGAAGCGGCGGGAGCTGCTGGAGGCGGAGCTAAAAGGCGTCCAGCCCATCCCGGAGGAGGAGGAAAGGATTCTTGAGGCCGGGTTGCTGAAGAAAACCGAAGCGGCACAAGCACTGGAGACGCAGCAAAAATCAGTGTCGGCACAGATTGCCTGGCATGAAAGGATTGCCGGCCTGACGCAAGCGCAGGCGGCCTGTCAGCAGCGGCAGGCCACGCTCCGGGAACAGCGGGAGGCCTTCAAGCCCAGTCGGGAGCAGTTGGAAAAGGCCAACCGCGCGCAGACGCTCAACGGGGAAGCGGCCACGCGCAAGGCGCTTGCAGCGGAACAGCGGCAGGAGCAATTACAGCTGGTGGAGGACAACGGTCGGCTGCCGCTTTTGGAAAGCACGCTGGAAGCAGCAGTGAAGACCCATGCCGCCGCGGCGGAAACATTGGCGGCGGCGCAGGAGAAGGCGGCGAACCTGGCGCCTGTTCTGAAGCAGGCGCAGCAGCTGGATGTGGAAATCCGTGAAAAGGCGCATCCATTGGTGGAAAAACAAAAAGCCCTGCAGGCCGCGGACAAGGCGCTCCGCAAGCAGCGGGAGGTCGCGGCGGAAACCGCGCGGAACAGTGGGACTTGTCAGCAAACCCTCACGACGTTGACCACGATGCTGACGCAAACCGCGCGGGACGAGCAGCTGGTGACCGAGTTGGCGGGGCTGCGGGAGCGGTTGGATGCCATCAGGACACAGCAGCGGCAGCAGCGGCAGCGGG
>CAZMIS010000605.1:0-2407 GCA_964566325.1 uncultured Anaerolineales bacterium | reverse complement strand
GGCCCTGAAGGCCGCGAGCTCCTCCTCCGAGAAGCGCCGGCCATACAGGCTCGTGTCAACCCCGAAACGGCTCAGCCCCATCTGCGAGCGCGCTTTCGCGGGCAGGCGAAAGTGGCGCGCCAGATAGTCATTCTCCCAGCGGCTCGTCGTGGCAATGGCGTCCGCGGCCAGCAGCGTTGCACGCATGGTTCGCCACGAAGACTGCAGCGGCTGCCGCGCGGTATGCCAGGACCTGAACACCTGCCACGTTCGCTCGCGACCCAGCAGACGCGCCATCCTCGCCCATCGCGGCACCCGAACCGTAGCCCAACTGAACCAGCCGCGAAAGTCATTATAATACAGCGGGGAGAAGACGATCGCAGCCCGACCCTGCCTTGCCCAGGTGACCATGTGCCGGGCATGATCCGGCGGCGTGACGCCGAATAGGTGCGCCAGGTCGAATTCGCGCGCAGGTGGCATTTCATCCTGCCGGCCCACCACCACGTCGGCACCCAGAGCCTGCAGGGCCGCGCCGAGCCTCTCCATGACCACCGTGTCGCCGCCGAAGACCCGATCTGCATCCGGGCGCAGAATCATCGCGACGCGCACGATCGCTCCAACGCTTCCAGAAGATACCCGGACAGGGTCGCGACGCGGGCCTCCCAGGTATGCGGTGCAACAGCGGCGCGGCGAGCATCCCGCCCGGCGGCCGTATCGTGCGCGAGCTGTCCTTCGATGCCGGCCTCCCATTCCCCAGGCGTGCGGGCGATGGCCACGACGTCCCGGAACCCAGCGGCGCCGGGGACATCTGCTGCTACCACAGGCAGCCCTGCCGCTAGGTACTCGTACAGCTTGAGCGGGCTGGCGTGAAGCGTCTCCTGCGTCACACGGTAGGGCAGGAGGCCCAAGTCAAAAGAACGAACGTAGTCTGCCACCTGGTCCCCCGGCACGGCAGGCAAGAGATGCACGTTGGCCCGACTCACGAGCCGGTCGAGTGCATCCTCGCACCCCTGGCGAAAGACCGTGCCCATCAGCACCAGCGTCCATTCGGGATGCGCGGCGGCCAGCCAATCGAGCAGCGCCAGGTCGAGACGGACGCTGATCAATCCCACATAGCCCAGGACCGGACGCCGCAGCCCGGCCAGTTCCCGGGGCAGCTCGGCGGGCCGGTCGTCCCGGTAAGCCACGTCGTCGTAGCCGTTGGGCAGCAGCCGGAACTTCGACTTCTGATCCGCGGCGCCCTTGCTCGCCAGCAGCGCCGGCGAGACGACGACGACCAGGTCGGCCCACCTGATCAACTCACGCTCCCTGCGTACGTAGCTCTCACGCAGCGTCGCGGCCAAGTCATGGTAGGCCAGGTAGTCGTCCACGATGTGATAGACCCGCAGGCGTGCCGGGATGTCCAGCCGCGCGTCGAATTGGGTCGGCGTCGAGATCCAGACGATCGGTCGCTTGATCCCCAGCACAGCCAGCTCGCGGCGCAGGGCGCCCTTTCGGAGCACGTGCGTCGCGGCCCGAACCGGCGGCGGGCCGCCCAGCGGCGCGTAGCGCGGCGGGCGATAGACCCACAGGTTCGGCTGCTCCTGGACCATGCAGCGTTCACACCACATGTCCAGCAAGCCGGACTCGCGACGCCGCAGGCTTGCTGCAACCTGATGCACATATGGCCGAGGCTCGACGTACACCACCTTATTCGTCCGCGCCAGGCGCGTCATGAGGTGATGTCGATTGCGCCACATGCCGTGCCACACCTCCGGACCAAAGTAGACGAAACTCTCGCCGGAGATCATTGCGCCTGCTCCGACGCCTGCATCTGTCGGACCTGCTTGCGCGCCAGTGCATCGATCAGCAGCGTCTCTATCGCAGTTACGCGGACATCCCAGGTATTCGCAGCCGCCGCAGCCTGCCGCGCCTCCACCAGCTTCGATGGGTCCTCGGCCAGCGCATCGGCGATCTCATGCGCGAAGCTTTCTGGATCGGATGCGATCCGCACCAGCCCGGGAAACTCACGCGCCGCCGGCACGTCGGTCGCGACGATGGGCCGGCCGCAGGCCAGATACTCGTACAGCTTGAGCGAGTTGATGTTGGCCGTCCACGCGTTGTTCTCGTACGGCAGGACGCAGACATCCATCCCGGCGATGGCCAGCGGCACCTGGTCCACGGGCACGCGGCCCAGCCAATGAACGTTCGGCAGCCGTTTCAGCCCGTCGGCGCGGTCCGGATGGACCATCAGGTCCAGCGCACCCACCAGGACGAGGTGCCAATCAGGGTGCGTACGAGCGACCCCCTCCAGCAATGCGTAATCCACCTTCTCGTTCAATGCGCCCACGTACCCGATGCGCGGATGCGGCAGCGCCCCGACTGCCTCCGACAGCGCAGGAAGGCGCTGCCCACTCGCCAGGGCCGCGCTGAAGCCGAAGGGTGACAG
>CAZMIS010000604.1:0-2410 GCA_964566325.1 uncultured Anaerolineales bacterium | reverse complement strand
ATCAAGGGGTGGGTCTCGGTCGTGTTCGAGCCGACCACCATGAAGCACTCCAGGTCGCGCATCTCGGCGATGGAATTGCTCATCGCACTGGTGCCGAGCGCCAGCTGCAGGCCGGTGACGCTGCCCGCGTGGCACAGCCGCGCGCAGTGATCCACGTTGTTGGTGCCGACCACCCCGCGCAGGAACTTCTGCAGCAGATAGTTGTCCTCGTTGGTCGCCTTGGCGCACGCGTTACCCGTGATGCTGTCCGGACCGTGGCGGCCGCGCAGGTCGATGAGCCGGTCGGCCACATAGTTGAGCGCCTCGTCCCAGCTGACCTCCTGCCAGTCCGCAGGATCTGTGGCTGGGGTGCGGTGGCCCGGCGCCTGGGGCGTGCGCCGGATGAGCGGCGCAGTCAGCCGGCTCGGATGGTGCACGTAGTCCCATCCGAAGCGGCCCTTGACGCACAGCCGCCCGTAGTTCGGCGCGGCGTCGAACGGCGCGTCTGCGCGGACGATGCGCCCATCGCGCACGTAGAGATCGAGGCGGCATCCCACGCCGCAGAACGAACAGGTGGACCTGACGACTGAATCGGCTTTCATGGCTGGCCTTCCTGGTTCAGTTCCGGCATTTCGGCCTTGCCTCTCAGTGCACCGCTGGGGCAGACGCCGACGCAGTTGCCGCAGAAGACGCAGGTGGTACGGGGCATGGGCGCATCGTACGCGGTCGCCACGTGGCTATGGATCCCCCGGCCACCCCAGGTGAGGGCGTAGGTGTTCTGCACATCCCCCGCGCAGACCTGGATGCAGCGCCAGCACATCACGCACTTGGCGTAATCCCGGATGTAGAACGGGTTGTCCACCTTCACCGGGAACTCGCGGCGCACGCCGCCAGCGAAACGGCCGGCGCGGGCGCCGATCCGCTCCATGTAGTCCAGCACCTCGGGCGCCTCGCTGAGGTCCACCGTGGACGCCAGCAATTCGAGGATGACCCGCCGCGCGGTCAGCACGCGCTCGGTCTCGGTGTTGACCACCATGCCCTCGCGGGCCGGCACGACGCAGGATGGCTGCAGATTGCGCGCGCCCACCACCTCCACGACGCAGAGCCGGCAGATGCCGTTTGCCGTGAGGTTGGGATGGTAGCACAGCGTGGGAATCTCGACGCCGGCGCCCCGCGCAGTCTCGAGGATCGATGTTCCTGCCGGCGTGCGCACCGTCCGGCCGTTGATGGTGAGTGAGATCAGCTCTGCCATTGCATCCCTCGTCTACTTGAAGAGCGCCGGCCAGCGCGTGTGTGCGCTCAGTGTGGCCGTCGCTGCCGCCTGCCCCAGCCCGCAGATGCTCGCATCCGTCATCGTTGCGGCAAGCTCCTGCAGGTCGAGAAGGTCGCCAGCGCGGCGGTCTCCCCGCGCCCTGCGCGCCAGGATCTCGGCCTGCCGCTGCGTGCCCATCTGGCACGGGTAGCACTTGCCGCAGCTCTCGTGGGCGAAGAAGCCGCCGATGCGCGCCAGCACGTCGGCCATGTCGACCGTGTCGTCGAAGACCATGATCGTGCCTGCGCCGATGGTGCCCCCCACCTTGCGAAAATCCTCGAAGGTGAGCGGCACATCGAGGTGCTCCGCAGTGAGGAACGTGCCGGCCGCGCCCCCGGTCAGCACGCCCTGGACGGTGCGGTCCTCCGGCAGCCCGCCGGCCAGGTCGTAGATCAGGTGGCGCAGGGTCATGCCGAACGGCGTCTCGTACACGCCCGGCCGTCCCACCGACCCGCTGACCGCGAAGAGCTTGGTGCCCGCGGATTCGCTGGTGCCCAGCGCGTTGTACCAGATGGGGCCGTGCATGATGATCGAGGGCACCTTGGCCAGCGTCTCCACGTTGTTGATCACGGTGGGATGGCCCCACAGCCCGGCTTCCACCGGATAGGGTGGCCGCAGCCTCGGAAAGCCGCGCTTGCCCTCGATGCTCTCCATCAGCGCGGTCTCTTCGCCGCAGACGTAGGCGCCCGCGCCCCTGCGCACCTCGATGTTGCACGCGAACGGCCCGTCGACCGACTGGCCGCACAGGTAGCCCGCCTGGTCCAGCTGTTCCACCGCCTGGCTGAAGCGTTCGTATCCCAGCCGGTGTTCCCCGCGCACGTAGATGAACGCGTGCTCCGCGCCGACCGCGTAACAGGCGATGAGCAGCCCTTCGATCACCCGGAACGGATCGCCGTCCATGAGCACGCGATCCTTGAACGCGCCCGGTTCGCTCTCATCTGCGTTGCAGATGACATAGCGCGGCCGGGGATTCCGCGCCGCATATTCCCACTTCAGGCCGGCCGGGAAGGCCGCGCCGCCTCGACCGACGAGCTTGCTCGCCTTCATGTGTGCGATGACCTGGCGCGGGCTCATCTCCCGCAGCACCTTGCGCAGCGCGGCCATGCCGCCCTGGGCGCG
>CAZMIS010000603.1:0-2413 GCA_964566325.1 uncultured Anaerolineales bacterium | reverse complement strand
TTCGAAGCATCTGCGGACGGCGCGGCCATCGCCATCAGCAGCCAGGGTGGCATCGGGGACGCAGTCATCGAGCGCCTCGGCAGCCCGCCGGCCCGGCTGATCCTGCGCATGCAGCTCAAGGGGCTCGAAGAACTCCGTCTCTCCTGGCGCGAGGCCGAGCTCGCGATCCACGTGTCGAGCATCGACGGCAGCGTCAGGCAGGAGCTTGCCCTGTCGGCGGGCCGGCCGGAGATCATCGACGAGACCCATCCGTACTTTGCCCCCGTCCGCATCGTGGCCGATAACCCTGCCATCCCGCTTCAGGACGGCCACTTCGAGATCGAGGCGCCGCTCGCCCTGCTCCAGGACGCGCCGGAGCGATTCACGGTCCGCTGGATCGACTTCTACCGGTGACCATGCGCCCTCGTCCGCTCCCCGTCCTGTTCTCCCTGGGCCTCCTGCTGGTGCTCCTTGCGCCGCTGACGCCGCCCGCGCAGGCAGGGCACGCCGCGTACATTCCCGGCGCCACGCCGACCCGGCTGGCCGCAGGCAGGGCGGCGGCGACTGCGCGCGCGACCTCCGTTCCCACCTCTGCGATCGCCCTGTCGCCGTCCACGCCGCAACCGCCGGCGATGACGCCCGCACCCCTGCCCGCGGGCGAGCCGGCCGCCGATCCCCCGTTTCATGACAGCACCGGCCGGGGCAGTGCCGACCCGTTCGCCACGCTCGGGGCGCTCCGCACGCGGCTCGCGGGCCTGGCGTCACGGGAGGCCGCCCATGCGTTCTGGGCGGACGTCGTTGCGCTGGGCCAGATGCCGCTCATCTTCGGCGACGTGGCGGTGTTCCTGTACCGCGGGGAGGCGGCGAGCGTGGCGTGGCTGGGGGACTTCACCGGCTGGCGCAGCCGCGATCCGCTCCCCGGCGCGCGCGTGGGCCAGACGGACATCTGGATCGCTGAGCAACGCTTTCCGCTGGACGCGCGCTTCGACTACCAGGTCCGGGTCGACGACCGGCAGATCAACGACCCCCTCAACCCAATCCGCCAGCTGGGGGGTTACGGCGCCAATTCAACCCTGCGGATGCCGGCGTACGTCCTGCCGCCCGATATCACCGTGGACGAGGGCGTGCCGCGGGGCGAGCTCAGCGAGCCGCTCCTGATCGAGAGCAAGCACCTGGGCTACACCAAGCGCTTCACGGTGTACACCCCCGCCGGGACCCCCGCCGGGTCCCCCGCCGGCGGCGATGCGCTTCGCGACCTGCCGGTCGTCTATGTGACCGACGGGCACGAGTTCAGCCACCCGGAGATGGGCGCGCTGCCGAACATCCTCGACAACCTGATCGCCCATGGCCGCATCCCGCCCGTCATGGCGGTCTTCATCGATCCGCGGACGGTGGAGACCGGCGAGAACCTGCGAGGGCCGGAACTGCTCACGAACCCGCATTTCCAGGCCTTTCTTACCCGGGAACTGATCCCCTTCATCGACAGCCGGTATCCGACGCGGCCGGCCGCCGATGCCCGCGCCATCGTGGGCATGTCGCTCGGCGGGCTGCACGCAACCTACACCGCCATGCGCCAGGGGGATTCGTTCGGCCTGGCCGGCCTCCTCTCGCCCTACTACCAGGCCAAGCCCGCGGTCCTGGCCGAGGTGGAACAGGCGGAGCGCAGGCCAGTCCGCCTGTTCGTGAGCCAGGGCACGTACGACTCCGACCTGGCGAACAGCCGCGCGCTCAGGGACATCCTGTCCGCGAAGGGCTACCCCTTCCTGTACCTGGAGACGAACGACGGCCACTCCTGGGGCAACTGGCGCGGGGTGCTCGACGACATGCTGCTCTACTTCTTCGGCCGCTAAGGAGGCTCGATGCCACGACCGCTGCGTGACTCGCTCTACATCTACGGCTTCCACGATCCCGGCGGCGAACAGCTCATGCTGGACGTAGGCACGCCAGGCTGGGTCCTGGTCACGGAGGCCATCGGCCACGATCCGAACGACCGCTCGGGCGCGGACTATCGCCGCCTGTCCGACCGCGATCTCGGTGTCATTGTCCGCCTCAACAACGCGTACAACCCCGGCGGCACCATCCCCTACGAACGCGATTATGCGGCCTTCGCGCAGCGCTGCGCCAACTTCGTGGCCGCATCGCAGGGCGCGCATCTGTGGATCATCGGCAACGAGACGAACCATCCCATCGAGTGGCCCGGCGCGGAGTGGAACTGGGGGCCGGGCTGGCCCGCGCCGGTGAGCCCCGACAAGCGCGGGGAGGAGATCACGCCCGCGCGCTACGCCGCCTGCTTCGTGGCCTGCCGCAGGGCCATCAAGGCCGTGCCCGGCCACGCGCAGGACCAGGTGCTGGCCGCCGGACCCGCGCCGTGGAACATCCTGCTCACCTACGCGGCCAACCCCACCGGCGACTGGGTGAAGTACTTCGCGGACCT
>CAZMIS010000602.1:0-2417 GCA_964566325.1 uncultured Anaerolineales bacterium | reverse complement strand
TGCGTTGCGTGGGTCGAATCCGGGGAAAGCGCCGGCGAAGCTGGCATAGGCCAGTTTCTGCGGCTCGGTGAGCGCCGGCGGCAGCGCGATCGACAGCACCGCGTAGAGGTCGCCCGGCGGCGTGCCGGGCAGGCCGCGGCCCTTCAGGCGTAATCGGCGCCCGGGCTTCGAGGACGACGGCACGCTCAGTTCCACCGCACCATCCGGCGTGGGCACGGTGACCGAGGCGCCGAGCGCCGCCTCCCAGGGTGCGACCGGCAGGTCGAGATGAAGGTCGCCCCCGTCCAGCCGGAACAGCGGGTGCGGCAGCACGTGGATTTCCAGGTACAGGTCGCCTGCCGGAGCGCCGCCCTGACCGGGGCTGCCCTGGCCCGCCAGGCGCAGGTGCTGGCCTTCTCGCACCCCCTTCGGGATGCCGACCTCGAGCTGATGCTCCTGCAGCGTGGTCTGCCCCGCGGCATCGACCACCGGCCGGCGCAGGGAGATCGTGCGCCGGGCGCCATGGCAGGCATCCATCAGATCGATCGACACCTTGGCGTGGTGGTCCTGCCCCTGCATCGCGCTGGCGGCCTGCCGCCGCAGCCCCTCGCTGCCCGCGCGCCCGAACAGCGATTCGAAGAAGGCGCTGAAATCTCGTGCATCAGCGCCATCGGCATGCCGGCCCGCGGTGCCTTGCTGACCACGGCCACTGAATTCGAAGCCGCTGTCCCAGCCGGGCGGCGGCTCGAAGGGGCGCCCGCTGGCATGGCGCTGCGCGATGTCGTCGTAGGCGGCGCGGCGTTCGGCGTCAATCAGAGCCTCGTGCGCTTCGGCCACGTCCTTGAAGCGTGCCTCGGCGTCGGCTTCCTTGCTCACGTCGGGGTGGTACTTGCGGGCCAGCTTGCGATAGGCGCGCTTGATCTCGTCCTGCGTGGCCGTGCGCTCGACACCCAGGGTCGCGTAGTAGTCCTTGAACTCCATGTCGGGCTCTCGAAAGGGGTTGTCGCCGGCGAGGGGGCACGCGTCGCAGCACCACCATCGGCGGCGCAGGCCGAAGCGTCTGTGCGCTGGCGCACCGTGGGCCGGCGCCAGCGGCCGCAGCCGGCATGCGAGCGCTCAGGGCAAATTCAGCCAGATTTCGTTGCGGCGCAGGAACCAGGGCGTGAACGGCGGGTTGTAGCGGGCGTAGACCGCTTCACCCGACCACGCCAGCTCGGCGGCGCGCAAGGCGGCCTGCAGCTTCGCCAGGTGATCGGCGTCGTTGGATGCCGACCACAGACCCGAGTAGCGGATCACCGCCACGCGGGTCGCCGCCACCTCGCGCAACTGCACGCGCGAGTCAAGCGGCTCGGGCGCGGTGGCTGGCGTCACGCCCCGCGGCAGCACGAACTGCACGCGGAATCCGCCCGGCGCGACCGTCTGCGTGACGGGCGCCGTCATGTCCAGCTTCACGGCCACCGCCGCCTGCGTCACCGGTGCCGTCATGGCGAACTTTCGTTCCCCCTTGTTCTTGCCGAAGATGTAGCCGGCCAGGATCGGGAAGGCCTGGCTGCCGGCTTCGCCGGCCGGGCCGGCCACGAGCACCTCGGCCACGGTGTATGGCGCGTATTCGCGCAACTCGATCTCCTCGAGCTGGCGAACAACCTGGTACGCGGGTTCTTCGATGGCGAGGCTGGGCATGGCGATGGCGGTCAGGGCAAAGGAAGAGAACAACTTGAGCAGCGCAACGAACCGGTGCCGCGAACCTTGGATGGGTGTCATCCGGGCGAGGATCCCACATCCGCTGCGGCCGGTCTGTCTTTTCCCGAACATCGTCGCTGTGTTCGAAAGCGAACAGACGGCGGGCGGCCGCATGTCCTACAAGCAGCATGCCGGCATGCCCGACCGGCGATCCGGGCCCTGCGTCCGACCTGCCGATGAGATGGAATCGAACTGTCGCGCCGAACTGCTGCGCGCGAGTACGTGTGGCCGGCGTTTTGGCGGCCTGCCTGCTCGCATCGGGTTGCGGCACGCTGCTGCCGACCTCGAAGACCGAGGTCGTTTCCGACTGGAACAGCTACGACGATGCGGTGAAGTCGCTGGCCACGATCACACCCTACGAGTCCACTCGGCAGACCGTGCATGCACAGGGGCTCGACCCGCACAGCAACCCGGCCATCACGGTGCTGCACTTCGCCGACGTGCTGCAGCGCTTCGCGGCGGCGACCCTGATCAAGCCGGAGGATGTGGACCGCGGCATCCGCGATTGCCTGCATGCGGGCAAGCAGTGCAGCGGCTACGCCATCGCGGTCGAGAAGCGGCACCGCCAGCGTGTGGGCAGCTTCTGGCTCGACTCGCTGAACTTCCGTCGCGAAACCGTGACGACCGGCTGGCGCGTCGAAGTGCTGTTCGTGTTCGTGGACGACGCCCTGGTCTACGAGCTGGTCGGCGGGCGCCCG
>CAZMIS010000601.1:0-2421 GCA_964566325.1 uncultured Anaerolineales bacterium | reverse complement strand
TGGGCCTGGTCGGCCGGATCCAGAAGGTGGGGCCGACAACGTCCACCGTGCTCCTGATCACGGATCCGGCCAGCAACGTGCAGTCGATGATCAAGCGCGAGAACAGCCGCGCGGTCGGCGTGGTCGCGGGCCAGGCGGGCGAGCTCCCGCAGATGCAGTACATCGCCCAGGAGGCGGACGTCAGCATCGGCGATGAGGTCATCACCTCCGGCCTGGGCGGCAACTTCCCCAAGAACCTGGTCATCGGCCAGGTCGTCGAGGTCGAGAAGGAGGACTTCGACATGTACCAGCAGGCGACCGTGCGTCCGACCGTGGACTTCAACCGGCTGGAGTTCGTCCTGGTCATCACCAATTTCCAGCCGTTGCCCGGCCAGCCCGCGGAACTGGAAAGCGTGGGATGACGATCTGATGGCATGGACATGGCGCGATCGCGGCATCTACCTGTTTGCCCTGGGCCTGATCCTGGTCGTACTGGTCCAGGCGACGCTGCTGAATCGCGTCCGCATCCTGGGCGTCCAACCCGATCTGCTTCTGGTCATCGTGGTGTGTTGGAGCCTGCTGCACGGGTTCCAGGACGGGCTGCTTTGGGCATTCGCGGGCGGGCTGGGAATCGATCTCGTGGCAGGATTGCCCCTGGGCACGTCACCGCTGGCCCTGATGCCTGCGAGCGCCCTCGCTGCCCTCGGCAGGAGCAGTGTCGTTGCATCGAGCGCGCGGCTGCCCGTGCTTCTGGTGGCCATCGCAACGCCGCTGCATGGGTGGATCACCCTGCTGATCCGGCAGCTGCTCGGAACCCCGATCGACTGGTTGGGTGCGACGCAGCACGTGGTGCTGCCATCCATTATTCCCAACGCGCTGTTGGCCTTCGTCGTCGCACGCGTCCTGTGGAGGCTGACCTCGCATCCCATGGCGACGGTCGCGTAGGCGTCAGCTGAGGCGAAACGATGGAAGTACGAGACCGACAATTCGGCCGCTTGACACTCCTGCGCATCGCGATCGTCCTGCTCGCGGGCGTGCTCCTCGCGCGCCTGTGGCAGATCCAGATGGTCACCGGCGAGAAGTACCGCCTGCTCGCTGACCGTAACCGCCTGCGCGATGTGGACGTGCCCGCGCCGCGGGGGGTGATCTACGATCGCAACGGGGAAATCCTCGCGCGGAACCGGCCCAGCTTCACGGTGGTCATTGTCCCCGGCGACATTCCCGAGGACGAGGAAGGCGAGCCCGAGGGCAGCAGCGACGCGCTCGTCCTCGACCGGTTGCTCGCCATCCTGGACGGGCCCGTTGGCGCCTCGGGCGAACCCACCCCCGCTGCGACGCCCACCCGCCAGGCGCCGGCTAAGGCCGGCCCGACGCCCACGCCGAACCCCGCAGCCGTGATCAGAGAACGCGATCCGTGGGCCATGCCGCGCCCGGAGATCGAGCAGAAGATCATCGAGGGACGCGAGGGCGGCGCGTACCGGCCGATCACGGTCGCGCGCTACATCCGCGAGGAAACAGCGTTCCTGATTGCCGAGAATGCAGTGAACCTGCCCGGTGTCCAGCTGGAGCTGGAACCCATCCGCGACTATCCCAGCGGCGCGCTGACCTCGCACATCATCGGCTACATGGGTCACATCCCTGAGAAACTGCTCTCCGAGTACCGCGAGAAGGGCTACCTGCCGAATGCCCAGGTAGGGCTGACCAGCCTCGAGTACACGTTCGAGGAGGAGTTGCGCGGCGTCCCCAGCCAGGAAACGATCGAGGTGGACGTGAACGGGCGCCGGGTGCGAACCGTCGGCGAGCCGCAAGGCGCCATCCCGGGACACAACCTCGTGCTCGGCCTCGACCTCGAACTCCAGCGCATCGCGACAGAAGCCATGCAGGCCGCGTTCGACGCGTCGTCCGGCTTCACCAAGGCCGACCAGGGCACAGTCATCGCGCTGGACCCCCGCAACGGCAAGGTGATCGCCCTCGTCAGCCTGCCGAGTTATGACAACAATCTGTTCACGAAGGGGATCACGGCCGAAGCCTACGCCGCCCTGCTCGAAGATCCGCTGCTGCCCATGTTCGACCAGGCCATTGCCGGCCAGTACCCGCCCGGCTCCATCTTCAAGATCATCGTGGCGTCCGGCGGCCTGCAAGAGGGCGTCATCAATGCCAACAGCCGCCTCGGCGACGGATTCGACGGGGCCAACGACGGCATCATCTGGGTGCCCAACGACTTTGCGCCGTGGGACTTCTCCCTCGCGCAACCCTTCTACTCCTGGACCCACAAGTACGGGTACGGCCACGGGCTGCATGCGGTGCGAGCCGTCGTTCGATCCGGCCGCGGCCACGATGTGCGCGTCGGCCACGAGCGGCAGTTCGAACGTCTCGTCCGCGCGCACGACCTGCGGCCCCGGCAGCAGTCCTTTGAAGACCACGGCCATCGGCTGGTCGACC
>CAZMIS010000600.1:0-2425 GCA_964566325.1 uncultured Anaerolineales bacterium | reverse complement strand
GTGAATCGCCTCACGTTGAGGTCCCTGTCGAGGAAGAGGGTGGCGATGTCCGTGCTGTTGAGCAGGTTGCGCATGTCGCTCTGCGCCAGCTCGAGATCGGAGATCTTCGACTGCAGTTCCACGTTGACCGCCTGCAGTTCCTCGTTCATCGACTGCATCTCCTCCTTGGAACTGGTCAGCTCCTCGTTGGTCGATTGCAGCTCCTCGTTGGTTGACTGCAGCTCTTCGTTCGCCGCCTGCAGCTCCTCCTGGGAGGCGCGCATCTCCTCGCGCAGCGCCTGCGCCTCGTCGCGTGTGCGCTGCATCTCGAGCTCGAGCTCGCGGTGGACCGAGCCGGCGCTGCGCCGGCGCCGGCGCGTCGGCTCGGCCGGGCCGACTTCGCGGAAGACGATCATCGCCATGCCCGCCAGCAGCGGCGGATCGACCAGAGCGCGCACGCTGATGTCGACCAGCGGCGCGCCGGGGCCCGATTCGACGGGCAGCCCCGCCAGCAGCACCGGCTCGGTTTGCGTCAGGGCCTGGTCGAGCGCGGCAGCCAGCGGGGCGCGGATGCCCTCGCGCGCCATCACGTGGATGTTCCAGTTCGCCTTGCCGGCTGCGGGCTCGAGGTACTTGCCGGTGCGCCCGTTGATGTAGACGACATCGCCGCGGTCGTTGACGAGCACCGCCGGCGGCGCGATGTCCTGCAGCAAAACGCGGTCGGCTGCAGCCTGCAGGGTCGAGGGTGGAAGCGAATCGTCGGCCAAGCGTGTCTCCTTCAAGATCGGATGCGAGGCCGCCGCCACGCGCAGCGGGAACTCGGGAACGGACTGGGCCTGCTTCGTCTCGCGCCGTCGGTACAGGCGCAGCTTGGCATCCAGCGGCTCGAACAACCCCTCGAAGCGACCGAGTGTCTCGGAGCTTCCCAGCACGAGCATGCCGCCGGGTCGAAGGCTGTAGTGGAACAGCGGAATCAAGCGCTTTTGCAGCGGCGCGGTCAGGTAGATCAGCAGGTTGCGACAGCTCAACAGGTCGAGCTTGGTGAAGGGCGGGTCGGCTGCCACGTCGTGCGGCGCGAACACCACCATCTCGCGGATCGACTTGGCGATGCGGAAACCGTCGTCCTGGCGCGTGAAGAAGCGCGCCAGCCGCTCGGCCGAGAGTTCGCCGGCGATGGCCGGCGGATAGCTTCCGCGCCGCGCAATCTCGACCGCGTCCTTGCTCAGGTCGGTGGCGAACACCTGCAGCGTGCCCGAGTCTCGCCCTGCCATCGACTCCTGCACCTCGCGGTAGGTCATGGCCAGGGAATAGGCCTCTTCGCCCGTCGAGCAGCCCACCACCCAGGCGCGCAGGGCGTGCCCCGCGCCACGCTCGGCGAGCAGCCTGGGCAGCACCTCGGTCTTCAGCGCCTGCCACACTGGCGTGTCACGGAAGAAGCCGGTCACGCCGATGAGCAGTTCCTTGAAGAGCAGGTCGAGTTCCTGCTCGTTGCCGTCGAGCATGGCCGCGTAAGCGTCCATCGTCGGCAAACGATGGATGCCCATGCGGCGCTCGATGCGGCGCAGCAGCGTGCTGTGCTTGTAGAAGGTGAAGTCGTGCTTGCCGCGGCGCTGCAACAGCCGCAGGATCGCCGCCAGCCCGGTGACCGACTCGTCAGGCGGCGGCCCGGCGATGGGCGCGCCCGCCACGTTCGCGTCGCTGGCGATGCTGTCGACGGACGACTCGCGCGCCAGCATGCCCAGCACGCGGTCGGGCATTTCGCCGGCGGGAGCCACGATGTCGACGCAGCCGGCCTCGATGGCGCTGCGCGGCATGGAGTCGAACTGTGCGCTGTCGGGATCCTGTGCCAGCGTCAGGCCTCCTTTGCCCTTGATGGCGCGCAGCCCGGCAGTGCCGTCGGATCCCATGCCTGAAAGCACGACGCCGATCGCCTGTTCCTGCAGTTCGAGCGCGAGCGACTCGAACAGCACGTCGACCGGCAGGCGCAACCCGCGCGGCTGTTCGGGCGCAGCCAAGTGAAGGCTGCCGCGGGAAACGGTCAGCGCCTTGTTGGGCGGGATCACGTAGACGCGGCCGGCGGCGATGCGCGTGCCCTCGGTCGCTTCGCCCACCGGCATCGCCGTACTGCGTTGCAGCAGTTGCGCGAGCATCGCCTTCTGCGTCGGGTCGAGATGCTGCACGACGATGAAAGCCAGCCCGCAGCCGGGCGGCACGTGGCCGAGAAACTGCTCCAGGGCCTCCAGCCCGCCAGCAGAGGCACCGATGCCGACGATGCGCACCCGTGACACACCAGCGAGCTTCGTCGGTGGCGGTGGGGCAAGCGTCATGCGCAGAATGTACTCGCGCCCTCTGCCTAGGGAAGTGCCGTCACCGCGGCGTTCTGGCGATGGTCATTGCAGCCGGCCGGCGGCGAGGTGCCGCATGAACCAGGCGCCGGCCAGATGCG
>CAZMIS010000599.1:0-2431 GCA_964566325.1 uncultured Anaerolineales bacterium | reverse complement strand
TCAGCGCGGCCACCTGGTTGAGGAAGGTGGCCGAGGGCGGCACGTTGAAGGCGATCAGCGCCGGCGCCACCACGGCGGCGGCCGCGGCGACAAGGTGCATTTCGGGCGCGGGGCCCAGTGTGCCGGGCGAGCTCGACGGAAGGGACGACACGTTCAGGGAGCGGACAGGGGGCAAAGCGGCGATTGTCCGCCGGAAGCAGCCCGGGGCGGTCGCGACCTCAGAAGCCGTCGAACGGAGCAAACCCTGCGATGTCGCCCTGCGCGTTCAAGATGGCCGCCCAGCAGGTGCGCGAAGGAAATTGCAGGCTACGCGCTGAATCAGAAGTAGCCGTCCGCCGGCAGGAAGGCTACGACGTCGCCCTGAGGATTCAGCACTGCGACCCAATCGCCGCGTGCCCTCACCGGATGAAAGCGGGCGCCGTCATCCGCGACTCCTGCCTCAGCCAGGGCGCGCGCGAGTTCTGGCTTGCGCTGCGGATAGCGCTCAAAAAGCATCGACATCGGCTTGCCTTCGGCCACGGCCGTCTTCTTAGCGAGTTCATATGGCCGCCAGAATGAAGGTCGCTGACTTGTGTCGATACCCTGCAGACTCAGCATGATGGCGTCTTTGCGTTCCTCGCCCGACTCGGCCGGGCGCACGGAGAGCAGCCAGGGCCCTGTCAATGGCAAATGCCTGAGGCCAGGTGGCGCGTCCGGCAACTCGTCGACCTTGATTTCTCCGGCCGAGACGACGCGGTAGCGTCCGGTTTCGTACACCAGCGCGACCGGACGCACTGCATAGACAGTGTGCAGGCCGTAGGCCAATCCTGCCAGCTGCAACCCGGCAATGACCAACAGATCCCGCCTCAAGTGCGCCCATCCTTTGGCAGGATTGAAGGCCACGAAGGTGAGCAAGGGCCCCAAGACCACGTCGACCGATACAACAAGGAAGAAGAGTCCCTGACCGCCGGACATCAACCGGTACTGACCGGGATACCAGAGGCCGAAGACCAGGATCGCGGCCAATGCGGCAACGAGGACGGATATGCCCAAGTGCCAGCCCGATGCACGCAGTCTGGGTATCAGTTCGAATGCGTCCGGCATTGCGTACGAAGAGCGAAGCGTGTGCGCCGCAGCGCCGAATGGCCAATTGGCCCGGCAGGTCCACGTGCTGTGGCAAACGGCGATTATCTCAGCGACATTCGTTTGGCGCGAAGTTCGCCGGCAGCGTGCCGGGCGAAGTAGCCAGCGCGGCAAGTCCGCGCGCTGCCGCGGTATTGGCTGTCGTCGACTGGCATAGCCAGTCCACCACACCAGCCGTGTTCGCCGCAATCGCGGCCTGCAGGCTGATTGGCACGGCATTATTGAGGTACGGACTGAACGTGATGGTCGCGTTCGGCGGGATACGGCCAACGTTGATTTCGTTGAAGGTGATCGTGACGACACCGGTCGCAGGATTCATGAACCGGTTGCGAACGAACTTCGTTGGAGTGAACGAGTTGTTCATCGCCGTGGCTGCGGCGGCCAGATCGCCGGTAGAAGCGCCGGTGTTCACGGCCAGCTTGGCGTCAGTGGCCATCAGCAACCCCTCTGTGACGCGGCTTCGAACCATGTAGTCCTGGTAGGCCGGCAGAGCAACTGCGGCGAGAATCCCGATGATCGCGACCACGATCATCAGTTCGATGAGTGTGAAGCCTCGTTGGGAAGATTGTTGGCCTTGCATGGCGGTAGTCCGGGGTATTGGTGGAGTGCTCAATGCTCGTCAATGCCAGCCCCGTGCCAGCTCCGCATCGGCGGCCGCTCGTGATGCAACGCACGACAAGCAGATAGGCGTCGAATGTTCGGCGACCAGGCGCGTCCGGAAGTGACTCGTTTCGTCACCTTCGGCCTGCGAAATGGCGACCCAGAAAAGGTGAAAGGGCGCCGAAGCGCCCTTTCGTCAGGGACAGAGCCGTGGGATCAGCGGCACTCGTTCGGCGCGAAGTTCGCCGGAACCGTGGCGGCCGTGGCGCCGGCGATCGCTGCGACACCGCGAGCCGTGGCGGTCGCAACGCCCACCGAGTGGCAAGCCCAGTCGATGTTGCCCGGCGTGTTGGCGGCCAGGGCCGTACCCAACGCGGTAGGTGCGCCGGCGACGTTGATGTACGGGCTGATGACCAGGGTGGCGGCAGCCGGAATCCGACCGACGTTGGCGGCATTGAAAGTCACAATGATTTCGCCTTGGGTTGCGCCACCGGCAGCAGTGACTGCCAGAGCTTGCACGTACTTGGTCGGCGTGAAGGCCGCGTTGAACGTGCCGGCAGCAGTGGTGAGGTCCGCGACGGTCGTCGCATTGGTGGTGACCGTGGCCTTGGCATCGCCCGACAGCGACAGACCTTCCGTGATCCGCGAGCGGACCGTGTAATCCTGGTAAGCCGGCAGCGCGACCGCTGCCAGGATGCCGATGATCGCC
>CAZMIS010000598.1:0-2432 GCA_964566325.1 uncultured Anaerolineales bacterium | reverse complement strand
GAAAAAGCTGCTCGACGAGGCCGGCTGGGTCGACACGAACGGCAATGGCACCCGCGACAAGGACGGCGTCGAGATGAAGATGCTCTTCCAGTCCGACGTCAACACCTTGAAGCAGAAGATGCAGGAAGTCATCAAGGATGGCTGGGAGCAACTCGGTGTCAGCGTGGAACTGAAGGCGATCGATAACTCGATCCACTACAGCAGCGATCCAGGCAACCCGGACACATCCTCCAAGTTCTACGCGGACGCAGAGATGTATGGCAACGGTGTCGCAGCCGGCAGTGCCGCAGTGATTCGCTACATGCAGTTCTGGGTCAGCGCGAATGCCGCGTCGCAGGCGAACCAGTGGAAGGGACGCAACGTCGAGCGCTACAGCAATCCGGAATTCGACGCTATGTACGGGCAGCTGTCCACGATGACCGACGAAGCCGAGCGCAACGCGCTGGCCGTCCAGATGGCCGACCTGCTGACAGACGATCAGGCCAGCATCGCACTGGTGCTCAGGAACAAGGTCGTGGCGATGTCGAATGACCTGAAGGGCGTCGAGATGAGCACTTTCAGCACCGAAACCTGGAACATCGCCGAGTGGTACAAATAGGCTGATGCGGGCGGCACCTGCGTCGCTGACACCAAACGGGAGTTGAGTTCATGCGGATTCCCCTTGACCGTCAAAGCAAGGCGCCGCTCTATCAGCAGATCGAGGCTTTCCTGCGGGAGAGCATCCAATCCGGCAGCCTGGCGCCGCACACTAGGCTGCCGGCGATCCGCCGGATGGCCGAGGACCTCGGCGTCAATCGCATCACGGTGGAGAACGCCTACGCGGAGCTCGAGGCAGACGGGCTGGTCTGCAGCCGTGTGGGAAGTGGAACCTACGTGCTCCCCGACTACCGGCCGGCCCCGCCCCACAACGGCAACGGGATGGCCTGGCCCCTCTGGCAGCAGGAGCTCGCCGCCCGCCGGCAGGCACACCACGACGGCCTGCTCTCCCCGGAAGTGCTGGCCGGCGCCAGCCAGGTGGCCGGGTCGAAGACGCCCGCACCGAGCCCGGAGCTGATCACGTTTGCCAGCGGCGTCGGCGACTCGCGCCTGTTCCCCGTGGAAGAGCTGCGCAAGATCATCCAGACGGTCATGCGCCGGGACGGCGTCGCGGCCCTCGGCTACGGCGAGCCGCGCGGCTACGAGCCACTACGCACCACGATCGCCCAAGTGTTGGCGAGCCAGGGCATCGGCGTCCGGCCCGACAACATCCTCATCACCGCGGGCTCAGAACAGGCGATCTCGTTGGTCACGCAGGTGCTGCTCAAGCCCAACGACGCGGTCCTGGTCGAGGTGCCCACCTACGGCGGCGCGCTCGCGCTCTTCACCGCCGCCGGCCTGAGGCTTGTGGGCGTCCTCATCGACGAAAACGGCATGCGCGTCGACGAGCTGGAGAAGCTGTTGCAGCAGCACCATCCCAAGCTCATCTACACCATACCCAACTTCCACAACCCGACGGGCACCTGCCTCAGCGGGCAGCGGCGCAGCCTGCTGATCACGCTTGCAGACCGCTACAACATCCCGATCCTGGAGGACGACTTCGTCGGGGACTTCCGCTACGAGGGCCGGGCGCAGCCCGCGCTCAAGGCGTTGGATCCGGGCGGCCGCGTGATCTTCGTCAGCACCTTCTCCAAGATGCTGATGCCAGGTCTGCGCGTCGGTTTCCTGGCCGCGGATGGTCCCATCTACGAGGAACTGGTCTATGGCAAGCGCTACAACGACATGACCACCTCGAACCTGATCCAGCGCGCGCTCGAATCGTACGTGACGGTCGGACGGTTCGAGGCCCATCTTCACCGGTCCTGCCAGGTGTATCGCAAGCGCCGTGATACGATGCTGTGGGCCATCAAGCAGTACCTGCCTGCCGGAGTGCAGGTCCGGACGCCGCAGGGCGGGCTCTTCATCTGGGCGCAGCTGCCGGCCGGCCTGTCTGCGAACGAGTTGCTGCCCCTGGCGTGGGAGGAGGGGGCCACGTTTGCGCCCGGACGCAGCTTCTTCCCCACCGCGCGTGAGGGCCGATCCTACATGCGGCTCAACTTCGCGGCGCAGCCCCCTGAGGCCATCATCGAGGGCATCAAGCGGCTGGGCCGGGCCATGGCCAAACTCGACGCAGAACGGGATGATGTCGCAACCATATGGCATGATCCGCATTGACAAGGCCAGTCCCAAAGATACAACCACTTAGCGGACTCTGACCATTCGCTGGCTGATTGGCATGACCATAATTGGTCCGAAATGGCCCTACACAGTATGCCAATTCAACACTAGAATGAACGGGTCAGCCTGCGCTCTGCCGAACCAGGCGCCCTGGAGTGCGAGCTGCCTGAGTCAGCTCATCTGGACGGCAGGGCAGCTGACGATCCTATAACCTGTTTGAGGAGATACACCATGCGAAA
>CAZMIS010000597.1:0-2434 GCA_964566325.1 uncultured Anaerolineales bacterium | reverse complement strand
AGGCTCACAACAGGCAATCTCGCTGGTCACGCAGGTGCTGCTCAAGCCAGACGACGCCGTCCTGGTCGAAGTGCCCACCTACGGCGGCGCGCTCGCGCTCTTCGAGGCCGCGGGCCTGAAAACCGTAGGGATTCCCGTGGATGAGGCGGGGATGCGGGTCGAGGAGCTCGAGAAGCTGCTGCAACAGCATCACCCGAAGCTCATCTACACGATTCCCAACTTTCACAATCCCACCGGGACCTGTCTCAGCGGCCAACGTCACAGCATGCTCGTCACATTGGCGGATCGGTACAACGTCCCCATCCTGGAAGACGACTTCGTCGGAGACTTTCGCTACGAAGGGCGGGTGCTGCCCTCGCTCAAGGCGTTGGATCCCGGCGGCCGGGTGATCTATGTCAGCACGTTCTCGAAGATGCTGATGCCCGGGCTCCGGGTGGGGTTCATGCTCGCCGATGGCCCCATCTACGAAGAACTGGTCTACAGCAAACGCTTCAACGACATGACGACGTCGAACCTGATCCAACGCGCACTGGAGTCGTATGTGACGGTCGGGCGCTTCGAGGCGCACATCAGGCGATCGTGCCAGGTATACCGCAAGCGTCGCGACACCATGGTGTGGGCCATCAAGCGATACTTGCCCTCGGGGGTGCAGGTCAATCCGCCCCAAGGCGGGCTGTTCATCTGGGCGCGCCTGCCGAATGGCCTGTCAGCCGACCAGTTGCTCCCCTTTGCCTGGGAACAGGGCGTCACGTTTGCCCCCGGGCGGGCCTTTTTCCCGACCGCGCAAGCAGACAGCTCGTACATGCGGCTCAACTTCGCAGCGCAGTCGCCCGACGATATCACCGAGGGTATCATGCGGCTGGGTCGGGCGATCGTGAAACTCGCCGAGAGCTAGCCATGGTCACCGGTCATATGGCATGACGCCAATCCTACGACACATTTCCCCAAATACGGCTACTTCGGCGATACGGACTCCTTCGAGATGAATTGGCCCGCTACTTAATCATCAAGAATGGCCCTACACAGTAAGCCACTCAGGCCATAGAATGGACGGGCAATTGGCATGATATGCTATGCAACCGGTGCCAGATCCGGTGCACGGGCCAAGCCAATTCGCGGTTGAGACGCGGGAAGCTCATATTCGTCTACCGGAAAGGAGATCCATCGTGAGGAGAAGTACTTGGCGTTCATTGGTCCTGGTGCTCCTGTTGGCCAGCATGCTGGCAGCGTGCGCGACACCGGCCCAACCCACCGCTGCACCTGCCGCAGAGCCGGCAGCACCGGCCCAGCCTGCCGCCGCACCGGCGCCCGCTGAGGCTGCGGCTCCGACCGCCGCACCGGCCCAGCCAACGCCAGCGCCCCAACCGACCGCCGCACCTGAGAAAAAGGTGCTGCGCCTTCTCTGGTGGGAGGCGCCCACCCTCCTGAATCCCCACCTGGCTATCTCGAATGCGAACGGCCATGCCGGCAACCTCATCGTCGAGCCCCTCGCGGCCTGGAACAGCAAGGGCGAACTGGAACCAGTTCTGGCGGCCGAGGTGCCCACCGTGGCCAATGGCGGCGTGTCCGAAGACTACACCACGATGACGTGGAAGCTGAAGCAGGGCATCAAGTGGTCTGACGGCACCGATTTCACCGCCGAGGACGTCATCTTCAACTACCAGTACCTGTCCAATCCCGACGTCGGATCCGGACATGCCGGGCCCTACCTGGATTTTGACAAGATCGAGATGCTGGATCCGTACACGGTGAAGGTGACCTTCAAGGCCCCCACCCCCAATCCTTACCTGGCTTTTGTCGGCGCTTTTGGTCTGCTATTGCAGAAGAACCAGTTCGAGGCCTACAACGGCAAGAACGTACTGGACGCGCCCGGCAACCTGGCCCCGATCGGCACCGGCCCCTTCAGGCTGGTCTCGTTCAAGCCGGGTGACGTGGCCGTCTACGAGCGCAACCCGCTCTATCGCGGGGCAGACTCGGTCTACTTCGATGAGGTGATGCTCAAGGGCGGCGGAGACGCGGTCTCCGCGGCGCGTGCAGTGCTGCAGACTGGCGACTTCGACTACGCCGGCTCGCTGGAAATCGAGAAGGACGTTCTCCTCAACCTGATGGAGAATGCCACCAAGGGGACCGTCGTCACCTATCCGGACACGGCTACGACACGCATCCTGCTCAATCACGCCAATCCCGACCCAAGCCTGGGCGACAAGCGGTCCGAGCCAGACACCCGGCACCCCTTCCTCTCGGATGTCCGCGTGCGCAAGGCGCTCGCGATGGCCGTCGACCGCGAGCAGATTGCCACGCAGTTGTGGGGACCGTCAGGCACTGCCACCTGCAGCGTGCTGTCCCACCTCGACTCGCTCAAATCCACGAAACACGCCTGGGGAACCTGCCCGGTCGACATCGAAGGCGCGAAAAAGCTGCTCGACGAGGCCGG
>CAZMIS010000596.1:0-2435 GCA_964566325.1 uncultured Anaerolineales bacterium | reverse complement strand
TGCCGCCGCCCACGCGCATGAACAGCGCCAGCAGCGTGCCGCCGAAGCCGAAGCCCAACAGCGCATCCGGGGCAGCCGCACCGAAGACGATGAAGATGGTCGTGCCGCCCAACAGGCCCAGGCCGTCGGTGAGCATGCCGGTGACCGTGCCGGAGCGGTAGGCGATGCGGAGCGCGTCGCCGAAGTTGCGCATCGACGCAGCGGCAACGCGAATATTGCCCTGCACCGCCATACGCATGCCCAGCTGCCCGACGGTCAGCGAGAAGAGAGCGCCGAGCACGAAGGCAACGGCCCGCCCAACAGCAATGACGATGCGGGCGTTTCCGCCGAACATCTCCCTGGCCTCAGGGGTCGGCTGCGCAATCCAGACGCTGGCAAAAAGCGCAAAGACGAGGATGCCGACGAACGGCAGGATCGTCTTCAGCTGCTGCCCGAGATACGCGTCTGCACCGTCCTTGACGGCGGTCCAGACCTGGATCATGCGCGCATTGCCCTTGTCCTCCGCCATGACATTGCGGAAGAGCAAATAAGCGTAGACCAGGCTGAGCACTGCAACGACCAGGACCGCATAGATCGCAGATGTCTCAAACGAGGTGAGTGCTAGTTTTCCCATAATACCTTCCCAGAACCTCCTCCGATATAAGTGATCGGTCGCCCCCATCGGGCGGCGGGGCCCGTCTATGGTTGGATAAGGGTGCCGTGACGGGACGGCGTCGTGCCGTTCGAATGGGGCACAACGTTGCCATTCTAAATATTTGCCATGCCTTTGTCAAGAAGCTTACAATTAGCGCACGTTCGATGCGGGTTATCGTAATGACAATTGTTTGACAGCCAGTCTGTATGGGAAGATAATGATCTGTGTGCTCCTGACCCGTTGGGTTCTGTTGTGGCCACCACGATCAGGAGTGCCGTCTGCGATATGCCAATGGAAAAAAACCAAGCAACTGATACCGCCCTTCAACTGCCGCCGCCCATCCTCGTCGATACGCCGGCAGGATTCGGCGCGATGCTGGAACACCTGGTGGGACAGCCGGCGCTCGCGCTCGACACGGAATCGAACAGCCTGTATCGCTATCACTACCGGGTGTGCCTGATCCAGATCAGCAGCGCCAGCCGCGACTACCTGCTCGACCCCATCCGCCTGACCCACCTCGAACCGTTCGGGAGCATTCTGGCGGACCCGGCCATCCAGAAGGTGTTTCACGCGGCCGAGAACGACATCCTGATGTTGAAGCGTGACTTCGGGTTCGGCTTCGCGTCCATCTTCGACACCATGCTGGCCGCGCGCATCCTGGGCTGGCCGCAGGTGGGCCTGGCCGCAGTGCTCGAGCGCCATTTCGATGTCAAGCTGGACAAGCGCGCACAACTGACGGATTGGGGCCAGCGTCCTCTGACCTCCGCGCAGCTGCGCTACGGCCGGCTGGACAGTCACTATCTGCTCCCGTTGCGCGACCTATTAGTGGAGGAGCTGCGCGCCTGCAAGCGAACGCGGGAGGCGCAGGAGGCGTTCGAGGCCCTGCCGCACATCTCCTACGTCGAGAAGCCGTTCGATCCCGATGGCTTCTGGCGCATCAAGGGTGCACGCGACCTTGAGCCGGGCCAGCTAGCCGTCCTGCGGGAGCTGTATCTCTGGCGCGACGACGAGGCGCGGCTCCTCGATCGGCCGCCCTTCAAGGTCCTGGGGGATTCGACGCTGCTGGTGCTCAGCGAGATGCAGCCACGGCAGCCGCACGATCTGCCGATGAGCCCGCGACAGATCGATCTGTACGGCAGCAGCATCCTGGCGGCCGTTGCCCGCGGCCGCACCATGCCCCCGCCCGCGCCGCCGGCCCGCGTCCACAACGGGAACGGTCGCCCCGATCCGCGGGTGCAGGCCCGTTTTGACCGCTTGCGCACCTGGCGCGGCCAGCGCGCGGCCGAGCGAGAGGTGGACCCTGATATCGTCCTGAACAATGACTCGTTGATGGCCATCGCGCGCGCGGCGCCCGGCGATGTGGATGCACTGGCAGGGCTCGGGCTGATGGGCGCGTGGAAGCTGCAGGAATATGGCGCGGAGCTGGTCCGCGTCGTGAATCAGGCCTGATCGGCCGATGATCGCCTCCTACGGGGAGATTCGTCTTGGCGACCGCGTGCGCATGCGCAAGCCCCACCCCTGTGGCAGCTCGGAGTGGGAAGTCGTGCGACTGGGCGCCGATATCGGCATCCGCTGTGCGGGATGCGGCCGCCGTGTGCTGATCCCGCGTTCCCAGTTCCTGCGCCAGGTCAAGAGCCTGCTTGCGCAAGGCCCGGCCACTGAGCCCTCAACATGACACAGTCAACCGACCAGGGTTTCAAGGCAGTTCTGTCGAACCGCCATTTCCGCGCGCTCTGGCTTGCGCAACTCATGGCGCAGACGGCGCAGCACGCGATCCACTTCATCCAGCTGGTCTTGGTGG
>CAZMIS010000595.1:0-2439 GCA_964566325.1 uncultured Anaerolineales bacterium | reverse complement strand
CGTTCTTTTCTCCCCACCACCCCTTCGCTTGAAGCATGGGGCGCAGCCCCTTGCGGAACTCACCCAGTGACTGCCCCTTCTCGATGGCGTCCGAGACTGCCTGATAGAGGTCAGCCAGCACGTCGAGCTGCGTGGCCTTGGCGACAGTGAACGCCTTGGTGTGCTGCTCTGCCCACAGGTCGCGCCAGTCGAAGCGCGGGGCGAGACCCTTCTGGCGAAACCACGTCAGGGCTTCGTCCGGCGACAGGCCGAAGGGGTCCACCGCGGCCATCAGTCGAGGTCGGCTCCCATGTCGCCGAGGGCCGTGGCTGTGAACATCATGCGCGCCAGGGCCTCGGTGAGCTGGTCAGGGTTGCTGGTGGCGAGCTCGCCCAGCCTGCGACGCGCGTCCTCGAGCGTGCGGCAGTCCGTGAGCAGCTCCTCGATCTGCTCCACCTCGGGGCCCATGACTCGGCGCCACCCGTCGGCAGTGGCGTAGGGAGTCGGAGGCTCCACGGCAGGCTCAGCGAACGACGGTCCCGCGGTCGGCTGCGCCGGCGGCACGTAGTCGTAGTGGTCGCCGTAGGTGTCACGGATGTAGTCGGCGCGCGGGCGATAGCCGATCTGCGTGAGGATGTTGTCGCGCTCGGCGGCGGCCTTCAGGTCCACGGAGTCACCGAAGTCGCGATAGAGGATCGGGACCTTGGCGCCGGGGAAGTTCCACTCGGTGAGCCAGGTGGCAACTGACAGCGTGAAGGACTCGTCGAGCAGGTCCGCGTCGGTCTTGGCTCCCTGCACGAGGACCTTGTGGTGCACCTCGCTCTGAGCCAGCGAGGAGCCGTTGTCCGTGGTCATCGTCTGCAGCAGGATGATCTTGGCGATGGCGCCATCGAGCCGCGCGATGAACTGCTCGAAGTCTCCCCCGCTGGAGCGGATCGCCTGGATGAGCTCGATGTCGACGCCCCTTGGCACCACGATGCGCCCGCCATTGGTGATGCGCCCCAGCATCTCCAGGAGCTTCTTGCGGTCTGGCTCGAGGGTGCCAGGAGGCACGACCGCCTTGGGGGTCGGGTTGGCGAAGCGCTCCAGGAACTGTGACCAGAACTTGAGCCCGTTGCGCTTGAACCACACTGGCCAGTAGAGCGCCGCGCCGAGGCCCGTCCCATAGGGGTCGTCGTCATTCTCTGCGCCGGCGCTGTAGCTCCAGAACTTCTGAGGAGGCAGAGGCTGTGGCTGTCCGTTGCGCTTGATCATCAGCGTGCCGTCAGCCGCTGAGAAGCCGAACCGTGCAGCACGTCGCACCTTGACCCGCTCGAGCAGCACCATGCCGCTCGACTCATCGACGGACCATAGGCACTCGGCGACCCCGAAGCCGTACATCAGGCCGCTCAGCATCTTGAAGCAGGTGCGGTCCCAGCCGATCCGCTTGAGCGTCTCGCGCAGGTGCTCGGCGGCGGCCCGGTCTAGCTCGGAGTTGCCGCCCGGGTCGACCTTCCACTCCCGGGCGATGACCTCAGTGCGACGCTGCCGGAAGCAGGGCTTGACCTGGTCATCATCGAGCAGGCGCTCATAGAGCGTCAGGTCGCCGCCTCCGTGGTTCTTGAGCACCTCGTCGCGCGGTGCCAGCAGCACCCCGGATGAAGAGGTGTCCTCGGCGCTCACCTCCTCAGTCAGGGTGGGAGGCAGCATCCGCATCACGACGGGGCGCGCAAGCTCACGGAGGCGGTCGAACAGAGTCATCGGGTCTTCTTCTTCGTCTTGGTCTTCTTGAGGACGGCTGCGGCTGTCTCTTGGGCGGCCGCGTGGGCGGCGTTGGCTGTGGCCAGCCGCTTGAGATATCGCTCCGGGTCCTTGGACTTCAGGGCCTGCTGTCCAATGCCGATGAGAGCGGTGACGGCGCCGGCTCCAAGGGCCGCGCCAAGCTCCGCCAGGGGGTCGGTCACTGACATTGAACCCACTCCTGTAGGCGGACCTGGTGGCGAGCCTCGATGGCCTTGGCCTCGTCGCACTCGTCGAGGGTCGAGCCGCTGCAGGCCTGGGTCACCTCGGCGATGTAGGAGCCCTCGAGCGCTGCCAGCGCTTCGGGGGAACACGCGGGGCGTTGTTCGGCGCAGGCGGGCAGACCGAGCAGCGGAGCGAGCAGCAACAGAAGCGCCAGCGGTGCCGTGGTCGAGGTGGGTGGGCTGTCAGCGGGTGCCTCAGGAGTCGGGGCGGCGGGCTGGGTTGTGCGAGTGAGCGCCTGCTGGAGTAGTTCAGCCAGGCGCGCCAGTAGCGCCTGCGTCTCAGGCGAGATGGCGGTGGAGCGTTGTGCGTGGGCCCTGTCGATGAGCCCCTGGACGAGCACATACAGGCCACTGAGTGCACCGATGACAATGAGCGAGACCCGGCTGGGGTCGATGCCCGTGCCGGTGCCTGGTTGGGCCCGGTCCAGGCGCACACGTGCGCGGCGTCCGCGAAGTG
>CAZMIS010000594.1:0-2439 GCA_964566325.1 uncultured Anaerolineales bacterium | reverse complement strand
GATCGGACCACACCCAGGTGCTGGACGGTGCGCCCGTCGTCTTGTCGAGCTTGTAGACGATCTTCCAGCCTCCCAGCCACTCTGCCGTGTTGCCGTCGCCATCCGCGTCGTATACATCCTGGTGTCTCACCTCTTCGGCGTCCGTCAGGCCATCGCCGTCCGTGTCCCGCCGGTTGGGATCGGTGCCGGCCAGGATCTCGAACCGGTCGCCGAGGCCGTCGCTGTCGCTGTCCCTGGCCGCAGGGCTGCTGCCGATCTCGATCTCGTACCCGTCCAGAAGGCCGTCCCCGTCACGATCTGCGAGGTGGTCGTCGCCATCGGAGGTGTACGGCAGCCCGTCGTTGTCGGCATCGTAGAGCACCGGGAAGGTGATGTTGCCCCAGCTCTGGGCGTAGCCCTGGCCCTTGGCGGCCAGGGTGCGGAAGCCGTCCAGTGTGTTCGGCAGCACCGCGAAGATCAGGCTCGACCCGATGTCGTAGACGTTGCTGCCCGTGTTTTCATGCACCCCGCAGCCGCCGATCGGACAGACGCCCCAACACTCCTGTTCGGGCACCGCGTAACCCTCCACCAGGTAAGCCTTGAGGCTGCGGATGCCCGGGGTGCCCAGCGGGAAGCTCCTCGATAGAGGCACTGGTTCGGTCATCACAAAGGTGTGAGAGGTCGTCGTCGGCTGCCAAAGGGAGGCCGACGCGCCATAGCGCGCATCCACCGTCGCCCAATCGTAGTCCGCCCACGTATACCGGAAATCGGAAGCGCGGATGTTGTCGTCGTCTTCCCATTGGCCGTCCCACAGATTCGCCCAGGCGCTGTCAGGCGGAATTTCGGCCATTGCGACGGTGTTGGTGACATTCACGCCGATCCTGATGGCATTGCCGGCCACCACGCCCTTTTCAGGGTGGACCAGCGTGTAGTTCCAGCCGCCGAATTCGAGGCGGCTCTTGGCCGACATATCCACGATCACGTTGCCGCTGTAGATCAGCATCTTGATGAAGTTGCTGACGAGGCCGGTAACACCGCCACAGAACCACTTGGCATAGAGCTGATCCTTCTCCTCCTGCTTCTCGTAGGCATCTGTGAGGGTGCAGATGAGGCCGACGAGCATATCAATCAGTGCGAGGACCGCCTGCACCAATGCGCCAACGGCCCCGAACAAGTTAAAGAACACGAACATGGCGAGTGCAGCCAGGCTGCCCGCGATCGCCCCCGCGAGCGCACTGTCCCAGCCCAGGCTGCCGACCGCCAGGCCGCTGCCCCACTGCATCATGAACACGAGGAAGTTCATAGCGATGGCAACGGCCAGGGTGAGCACCTTGGTCAGCTCAAAGCTCTTCCCGAGATTGGTGAGAAGGGCCTGGCCGGCCTTCATCGCCCCAGATAGCCCCAGTTCCGAGATCTGCCGGACCAGCCGGCCCATCGCGGTGATGATGCCGAAGCCGGTGAAGATGAGTCCGGTGGCCAGCATCACGTCCGCGACGACCTTCATCGTGTCCCCATTCTTCGCCGCGGATATCATCATGATGATCAGGCATGCCAGGCCGCCGGCCACCGCGAGGCCCACCCCGAGCGCGGTCAGCCCGATGGTTTTCCCCCAGCCTCCGGGACTGATCACACTGAGGGGCCCTATGCCGCCCTTGATGCCGGCCGGGATGTTCTTCAGGACGGCGAGCTCGGTGACGATGATGCCCCCGCGCGCTTCCCACGCCATCATCTCTTCGAGCGCCACCCGCAGGACATTCGCCACTCCCTTGGCCGCTGCCTGGAGGCCCTTGGCGAGGTCGCCGCCCGAGTTGCCCGACGGCTGGATCTCGCAGGTGAAACCAGGGCACGGGTCTGCCATGTTGACCAGTCCCTGGGTCATCGCCAGGTAGTAGGCAAGTGCGATCCGGACACGGCCCGCGTTAGCCTGCTTTTCGTCCTCCGTGACAGGGTGGTACATGTTGTCGAAGTAGACCGCGAACTGCTCCTGGAGGTTCACCCACGCGTCGGAGGGCGGCACGCCTTCCCAGCCGATGACGGACCCCGTATTCTGGTCTTTGTCCGGGTTGTAGCGAAAGGACTCCCAGTTCATGGCTGTCAGGAGCTGCTCGGCCCCGGTCACCGGAATCGTCAACAACCCGGACTGGTAGGATCCGTCGTCGAGGCTGCCGCTGCGGAAATACTCCTCCCGCGCATAGAGGATCGTCGGCGTGAAGGTCGGGTCCGGCGCGATGGGCGTGGTATACCTGTCCTTGAGCGCCTTCAGGATCGGGGCGGTCTGGCGCGTGGCCACGTCGATGATCCTGTCCTGGTAGGCGTACTTCTCCGTGCTCACGCGCAGCGAGTCGAGCGGACTGCCGAAGTTGTCCGCATCGCTGAAATGGAAGGCCTGGTCGGTCGCCGCATCGAAGCGTTCCGCGATGGTGGAGTTGCCTGCGACCGTCGCATCCAGCGGGTCCTTCT
>CAZMIS010000593.1:0-2448 GCA_964566325.1 uncultured Anaerolineales bacterium | reverse complement strand
GGCAGCGGCGTCGGAGGCGGTGGCCGGGTCGGCGGGGGCGGCGGCACGTTGCCGATCTCCGCCACGGTCCAGATAGGGCCGGCCACTTGGACGACCGAGTCCGCGATCCAGACGTCCTGGCCGTTGACGCAGCAGACCTTCCACCAGTCGCCGTTCCGGTTGCGGCCGACCACGGTGATCTCCGTGCCCGCGTCGAGCCGCGTAATGGTCGGGTAGAGCAGGCCAGGGCCCTGGCGGACGTTGGCCTTGTCCACCTTAACGCTCACCACGACGGGCGGCAGCGGCGTGCCCGTGCTGGTCGGCGTTGCAGTGGGCGGGCCGGGCGTCGCAGTAGGCGGCGGCGGCTGCGTCGGTGGGCCGGGCGTGGCAGTGGGTGGCGGCTGCGGAGTGGCCGTGACGATCACCACGACGACCGTCTGAACTGCCGCCCCCCCGCCCTGCGGCACCGGCACGAAGATCGGGCCGGATGACCCGGGCACCAGCACCTGTGGCGTGGCCGCGGCCTCACCGGTCAATGCTGCGCTCGGATAGCGCGTGGCATCGATCGTCGGCGTAGCGACCAGGAAGGCATCAGGGCCGCGCGTCCAGGTCGGCCGCGGAGTACGGGTAGGGGTGACGGTGATACGCGACTGGCGGACGCCGAACCCGGTGAGCGAGCACCCGGCCGCGACCAACGCCAGCAACAGCATAGCCCCCAAGAGCACCGCTAGGGTGCGCTTGTGCATCGGCTCGAATCCTTCTTCAGAGTCTCCCGCTCGGGCGGGAGCGACAGCACGGCAAGGACATTCGCCCATCGCCGCCATGCGACGATAGGCCAGCGCAGTATAACACAGGCGCCTCATGGCGATAAATAGCCAAATCGTTGACGGCTTGACCAAGACGTTGGTTCCCGTTCAACATCGTAATAGTGCATTTGATGTATTTGATGCATAGGATCGTTATTGAGTCTCGTACGGTACGCGAAATATGATCTAGATCAGTGACAAACGGTCATATTCGATGCATTCTGTTGTAGAATTCACGAACGGATCCGCCAACCATGACCGATCTTCTGACGACCAGACAAGTCCAGTCACTGCTCCAGGTGGACCGCACCACCATCTACCGGATGGTGGAGAGCGGCCAGCTGCCCGCGGTCCGCGTGGGCAAGCAGTGGCGCTTCGCGCGCTCAGAGGTGGAGCGCTGGCTGGCCGCGAATTATCGTCCGGCGGCCGCGGCAGCCGAGGATCCGCTTCGGGCCCGCGGTCAGGGCGCGGGGCTGCTGGGCCCGACGGAACAGCCCGACACCTCGCGCGAACTGCCCGCGCTGTTGCCGGGCGCGTGCGCGCAGTCCATCCAGGACGCGTTCGCCGAGCTGCTGGGCGTCACGATGGTCATCACCGACATGGAGGGTCGCCCGGTCACCCGCATCAGCAATCCGTGTGGCTTCTTCGAGGTCCTCCTGAACGGGCGGCAGGACGGCCTGCAGCACTGCATCCGGACCTGGCAGGCGATGGCGGGCAACGTTGTGCTCGAACCCCGGTTCGCACCCAGCGAGATGGGTCTGCTCTGCGCGAGAGGACTCATCCGGGTCGGCGCAACGCTGAAGGGGATGGTCGTGATCGGCGGGATCGCGCCGGAGCAGTGGCCGCCCTCGGCGGAACAGGCCGGAACGCTGGCGGATCAGTTCGGCGTCAACCCGTCCGCCATCGTGGCCAACAGCGACGCGGTCTTCCGGCTGGACCGCGCGGGCCAGGACCACGCGCTGCGCTTCGTGCAGCGCGTCGCGGACATCTTCGCCCAGATGATTCGGGACCGGCAGGAGATGGCAGCCGGCCATCCGGAATGAGCCGGCGTGGATGCAATGACGAGCCCGGAGAGGGCTCACGTCATAGACCCGGTGTTACAACTGACCGTATGAAGCAAGCGGAGGGTGCGTCTCAATGAAAAGGCTATTGGTTCTTGGCGCCGGCACGGCCGGTACGATGGTGGTGAACAAACTCCACCGCCTCCTGGATGCCGATGAGTGGAAGATCACGCTCGTCGACGAGCACGAAACGCATTACTATCAGCCGGGCTTTCTGTTCATCCCCTTCGGGATGTACAGCAAGAGCGATGTCGTCAAGCCGAAGCGGGACTTCGTGCCCGCAGGGGTCGAGTTCATCATGTCGCCCATCGAGGTGATCGAGCCAGACCAGAACCGGGTCAAGCTTGGGAAGGACGGCCGCTACCTGAACTACGACTTCCTGGTCATCGCCACCGGCGCGCGCACGCATCCGGAGCAGACGCCCGGCCTGCTCGAGCACGAGTGGTACAAGTCGATCTACGACTTCTACACCATCGAAGGCGCGATGGCGCTGGCGCGCCAGCTGCGCAACTGGGGCGGCGGCCGCATGGTCGTGAATGTGGTCGAAAACCCGATCAAGTGCCCGGTCGCGCCGCTCGAGTTCCTCATGCTGGCCGATTGGT
>CAZMIS010000592.1:0-2460 GCA_964566325.1 uncultured Anaerolineales bacterium | reverse complement strand
AGAGGCGCTGCCCAAGCGCTCGGTGGTCATCACGATGGACGACGGCTACGAATCGGTGCACCGGCATGCGCTTCCGCAACTGCGCAAGCACGGGTTTCCGGCGACCCTCTTCGTCTACACCGATTTCATCGGTGCCGGCGACGGGCTGAGCTGGAACCAGCTCGCGGAGCTGCAGGCTTCCGGGCTGGTCGACATCCAGGCGCATTCGAAGAGCCACCGCAACCTGATCGAGCGCACCACGGGCGAGACGGACGAGCGTTATCGCCAAAGCATCGACGCCGAAGTTCGCGTGCCTCGCGAGTTGATCGAGCGCCGCTTGCCGCAGCATCAAGTGCGCCATTTCGCGTTCCCGTACGGGGACGCCAATGAATCGGTGCTGGACGCGCTGTTACGTCAGCAATACCAGTTGGCGGTGACGGTCTACCCGGGCGGCAATGCCTTCTTCGCGACGCCGTACATGCTGCGCCGCACGATGATCTTCGGCGACATCGACATCGAGGCATTCAAGGCCAAGCTGCAGATCAGCCGAGCCACCCCCGCGCCATGAGGAGCCTGCCGGCGCTGCTCCTGGGCGGGTGTGTGGCGACCTTGCTCGGTTGCAGCAGCACGGCGCCGCCCCCCGCCGCCAGGTCGGTGGCATCTCCCCAGCCGACGGCCGCTCCCTCGCGGTCCGGCTTCGAGCGGGAATACCGGGAACGCGCAGCGAACGCCGCGCGGCAGGGCAGGTTGGCAGAGGCCGCGCTGGCGTGGGAGGTGCTCACCGTTCTGCGACCCGATGTCACCGAGTACCGCGAGGCCCTCGCCGACACGCGTCGCCAGATCGACGCTGCGGTGGCCGATCGCCTGCCCCGCGCGGCCCAGGCGCAACGCCGCGGCGACCTCGATGCCGCAAGCCAGCTCTACCTGTCCGTTCTTGCCCTGCAGCCCGAACACGCGACGGCTGCCGATGCCTTGCGCGCCGTCGAACGCGAGCGGGTCAAGCGTCAGCAGCTCGGGAGATCGTCCCGGACGATGCTGACCCGCCGTGCAGCCACCGACGCCGAGGTCATGGCCGACAAGGCGGCTGTGGCCGGCGGTGCCGACCGCAACGAACTCGAGCATGTGGCGATGCTCGCCCGCCAAGGGGAGCTCGACAGCGCCATCGGCTTGCTGGAGCGTCGCGTTGCCGGCAGCCGCAACGATCGCGCGGCGCGTGAACTGCTGGCTGACCTCTACGAACGCAAGGCGGAAGAAGCAGTGACGGCTCGCGATTCCGCGGCGGCCATCGTGTTGCTGGAGAAGAGCGTGCGTCTCGATCCGTCCGATACACGGGCTGCTGAGCGACTCAAGCAACTTCGCGCCTCTGCCGCGACGCGACCGGCCGATTCGAAGAGCCGTTGAGCCTGGCCTGCGCAGCGGCGCTGCGCACCGCGGCTACTTCAGGGACTTGATCTTTTCCTTGAGCGCCCGAGCCTTCTGCTGCTCGAGGCGGGCGGTGTCGTTGCCGGGTTCGAGTTGCAGCACGCGGTCCCACTGGGCAATCGATCCGTCGAGATCCTGCTTGGCGAACGCTCCGCGCGCTGCCAGCGTGAAGCGCGTGACCAGGCGGCGGCGCACCTGTTCGGCCTTGGCAAGCGCGTCGTTGCTCAGTTCACCGCCTGTGGCTGTCCGGTAATCGCTGTAGGCACGGTCCAGGTCTCCGCGGCGTTCGGCGGCTTCAGCGCTTGTCAGGGCCTTCTCGCCTGCACTCGGTTCGTTGGTGACCGGGGCGGCCGGCGCGACCGTCGTGACAGGGGGCGTGGGGTTGGTTGGAGCCACGGCCTTGTCACGACGTGCTTCGTTCTCCAGCACCCCGGGCGGCGGCGCCTTGCCAGGAATGCGGATCACCTGGCCGCCCGCGACCTGACGTGGAATCTTGATGTCGTTGTAGCGCGCCAGGATGTAGAAGGAGTAGATGTCGCCGAGGAAGCGACCCGCGATGCGCGACAGCGTGTCGCTGGAGCGCACCGTGTACGAAAACGACTCCCGACCGAGTACCGCGACAGGATCCGCGGAAATCTGGCGCATCAGGTTCTGCGCGAGCTTGTTGCCCGGGTCGCTGGCGAGCACACGCTGAAGATCGGCCTTGGCCTGCTCCTCGTTGCCGGCTTCAAGCAGATCCGCGCTGGCGAGCGCCATCTTCTGGGCTTGCTGCAGCGTCAGCGGAGGAGGCGGTGGCGGGGCCGGAGGCGTCTCGACCGGTGCCGGTTCGGTGACTGCGGGGACCGGGACGGGAGCCTTGGCGGGGGGAGTGCCGCATGAGGTCACCAGAACGGCGGTGGAGCACAACAGGATGAGACGGATCGCAAGCATGGAATGGGGTGGCGGTGGTGGTGGTCCGCTGGGTTACCGTCGCCTTATGGAAGCCGCAGATTATCGACGGTGCGCCGAATCACCTGCAAGCACATCCGGCAGTTCGCCCGCCGCTGCGCGCTGCAGTGC
>CAZMIS010000591.1:0-2461 GCA_964566325.1 uncultured Anaerolineales bacterium | reverse complement strand
GGCACGGCCACATGGGCGGCCTGGGCCGCCTCCACGGCCTCCAGCGCCAGGAGGGCGGCGAGTTCGTCGTCGAGTCCGAGACGGGCGGCCGACGACGCGGAGAGCTCCCGCGCGAAGGCCAGCGCCTCGTCCAACCGGGCTGCTTCCGCCGCCTCCTGCGCCCGCCGCCACAGGACCACGGCCAGTGAACTCGTCGCGAGCGCCACGACGAGTGCGCCGGCGAGGAACAACGACCTCCGGCGGAGCCGGGCGTTGCTCCTCTGCTGCTCCGCGGCCCGGGCTCGTTCCGTTTCGGCCAGCTGGCGGGCCGTCTCCAGTTCGCGATGCCGCTGGGCTTCGGCCTCTGTCAGCGCCCGATCGGTCTCGTCCTGCGAGGCAGCAAGGAAGGCTTGCTCGGCAGGACTGAGCTCCGATGAGTGGTGGCACGCCCACTCCGTCGCCTGGACCAGCCGCGCCCCCCGGTACAGGTCCGCCGCCTCACGCCCCGATGCCCCCCACCCGCCGGCCGCCTCGGTCAGGCGGCGGTGCAGTTGCAGGCTCTCCCGATCCTCGGCCAACCAACCGCGCAGCAGCGGCCACTCGCGGATCAGCGCCTCGTGCGCCAACTCGACCTGGTCCTGCCCGAGCGTGATCAGGCGGGCCGCAGCCAGCCCATGAAGCACCGATTCGACCAGCGGCCGGCTCTCGGCATCGCGCGCCAACTGGTCGCGTGCCACGCGGCGGCGGGTCGCCTGCATGCCGTCGCCGAGCGCGACCAGCCGAAGGAAGATGCGCCGCGCAGCGGCCTTCTCGTCATCGCTGAAGCGGTCGTAGATCGCGTCCGCAGTGCGGGCGATCGCGCCATGTACGCCGCCGGTCGCCTCATACCCGGCCAGCGTCAGAAGCCGGCCCGTCCGCGCGCGCCAGGTCTCGAGCAGCGCGTGGGAGAGCAGTGGCAGCGCGCCGGGCTCGCTGCCGGCATCCCGCACCAGCAGGTCGACCAGCCCGGGCTCCACCTGCCACCCGCCCACCTCCAGCGGACCTTCGATGCACCGCCTCAGCTCCGCCGTGCTCATCCCGCCGATGTAATGCTGGGAGGTCTCCAGCGCGCGGCGGAGGCTGGGGTAGCCCGCGCAGTGCCCATAGAAGTCCGCTCGCAGCGCGATCACCAGCATGAGTGGGCCATCGCGCAACTCGCCGTCGCCCGTGGCGCACATCAGGTTTTCGATGAAGGCGGTCCGCTCCGCCTCGTCCCGGCACAATGTGAAGACCTCTTCGAACTGATCGACGACGAGGAGCGCTTGCTGAGGAGCCCGGGCGCCGGCCGATTCGCCCCGCCGCCTGGCCAGGTGAAGCGACAGGCTGCGCCCGTCCGCGGCCATGTCATCGGCCAGCGCTGCAGACGGCAGAACCGACTCGGCGGTCGACAGGGCGATCGCCAGCGCCCGCAGAGGATGGCTCGTCGGAGTGAGGATGCAGCACGCCGGGCCGTCCGTGGAACCGGCGACCTTCTCGCAATCAGGGGTCAGCCCGCCGCCAGTCAGCGCAGGGACGAGGCCGGCCCGCACGAGCGACGACTTCCCGCATCCGGACGCGCCGACGACGATCAGGAGGTTATCCCGACGCAGGTGCTCCACCAGCCGGGCCACCAGCGTCTCGCGGCCGAAGAACAGGTGCGCGTCCGAGACGTGAAATGGCTCCAGCCCTTTGAAGGGGGGCGGGCCGGAGCCGTCGATGGCCTGCTGCGCCGGCGCCGGCGCTTGGGCGGCCAGTGCGATCACCTGCGCCTGGGCCATCAGGGGCACGCCTCCACCCCGCACCAGCTGCTCGTACAGCCGCCGCGTTGAGTCGGCCGGCTCGACGTTCAGTCCGTTGCGCAGGTCGTCCACGCACCGCTGATAGACCCAGGCAACCCTGGATGCGTCGCCCCGCGCTGCGTGCGCGAGCATCAGCGCGCAGTAGGCGCTCTCCGGGGAGTGACCCAATGCAATCCAGCGCTCGCCCCAGTGAAGCACGTCGTCCCAGCGACCCGCACCCGCCTGGCGCTCGAGCCACAGCCGCATGTTGCTCTCGAACGCCGCCTCGATCCGCTCGCGCTCCAACACGATCCAGTCGTCGTAGAAGCCCGGCAGCAGGTCGCCCTGGTACGCAGCCAGCGCGGCGGCCAAGGCCTGCGCAGGCGCATCGGTCGCCGGCCGGGCGGACGCCACTGCGGCGTCCAGCCAGTAGTTCGATGCTGCGTCGAACGCCACCGTGAGCTCGTCGCAGACAAGGTAGTCACGGCCGGTGCCGGGATCCACCCCGAGGCTCTTGCGGATGCGCCAGAGGGCATGGCGGAGCTTGTTGCGCGCGCCCTCCTCCTGCGCGTCGGGCGCAAGCAGGCCCGCCAGGTATTCGCGCCGGTAACCGACGCCGGGATTGAGGACCAGGAATGCAAGGAGGGATTGCGCGGGACGCGAGGGCAGGCTCAGGGTCTCGCCAC
>CAZMIS010000590.1:0-2463 GCA_964566325.1 uncultured Anaerolineales bacterium | reverse complement strand
GGTGGCGGCGGCGGAAGCAGCTTCGGATAACAGACGGCTCTGCCTCGAGCGTCCTTCGGCTACGCCACTGCGTGGCTCCGCTCAGGATGCTCAAGGCAGGATTGAGGATGCAAGGAGGAATACATGCCGGGTCAAGGTCGGACGATCGGGATCATCCTGATCGCAGTGGCGCTCATCGCGTTGATCGTTGCGGCAGCGTGGTTGGTTGCAGAGCCGCTCAGCCGGGGCGAAGGCGCCGGGGGCGCCATCCTGGGCCTTCTGATCGCGCTGTTGGTCTTTGTGCTTCCGTTGGGGGGCGGCGGGCTCTACCTCCTCACGCGCGGCCGGCAGGAAAGCGCCGAGTTTGCCGAGCTCGAGAAGCAGAAGAAGATCCTGAACATGGTGCTGGCCCAGGGCAAGGTCACGCTGTCGGATGTGGCGGTCGCGCTGAACACCCCGATCGACAAGGTCGAGGACATGGTGCGCGACCTGGTGGGCAAAAACCTGTTCAGCGGCGCGATCAACTGGGACGGCGGCGTCCTCTACTCGAAACAGGCCTCCAAGTTGAAGGCCGATCAGAAGTGCCCGAATTGCGGCGGCCAGCTCACCCTGGCCGGCAAGGATATGATCGAGTGCCCGTTCTGCGGCTCGACGGTGTTCTTGACAAGTTGAAGCCGGGCCGGACATAATCATCCGGACGGTGTAGCGTGCGATACAACAAGGGAGGGACATGCATGGATCCAGTACAGAGAGCTAAGGATGAGATGGGTGGTGTCGAGAGCTTCATTGCGAAGCTGCCGGGCATCAAGGGTTATCGCGAGAAGGAAATCCGCCGGGATGCCGACAAGCAGGTGCGGGAAAACCTCGCACGCCGCCTCCAGACGCGCCGCCGCAAGCTGACGGCCCTGCAGGGCGAGCTGCTCAGCTCGGGCGGGATTCTGTGGCTCGACGATGTGGAGCGCGTTGTCGGCCGGCTGCAGCTGTTCATCGACCGCGTCAAGACCGCGTCGTACGGTTACGCGCCGCTCTGGGGCATCGTCCGCGTCAAGGAGGACGACCTGGACCGATTGGTGGCGTTCGACCAGGACCTGTATGGCCAACTGGCGCCCCTGGACGTGGCCATCGAGCAGCTCGAGCAGGCGGTGCAGGGCAATGAAGGCGTCAAGGAAGCGCTCCGCAACATCGGTGACCTGGTTGCAGGTCTTAACGAGACGTTCAACCGCCGCGCGGAAGTCATCCAGAACGCCGAGTGACGGCGTCCAGCGGTAAGATCAATCACAGGAGGTCATCCTAATGGTCCGAATTTTCGACATCATCGAGGCGCCCGACCAGGGCCTTAACCAGATGGTCTATCGCGTGCCGTCCACCGGCAGCGGCGACTTTCGCATCGGCTCGCAGGTCGTGGTGCGCGAGAACCAGGCAGCTGTGTTCTTCCGCGACGGCAAGGCACTGGACGTGTTCGGTCCCGGCCGGCACACCATCACGACTGCGAACATCCCCCTCCTCGTCAACCTGCTTGGGCTGGCGTTCCGTGGGCAGACGCCCTTCAAGGCGGAAGTCTACTTCGTCAACATGCGCGACTTCATCGACATGAAGTGGGGCACGCCTGAGCCGATCACCCTGCGCGACAAGGAGCTCGGGTATGCGCGCGTGCGCGCGAACGGCCGCTACTCCATGGCGATCGAGGAACCCCAGATGTTCGTGGCCAAGATCGTCGGCACGCAGGGGCTGTACACGACGAATCAGATCGAGGACTATCTCCGCAGCATCATCATCAGCCGGCTGACGGACATGCTGGGCGAATTGGGCGCGAGCCTGTTCGACCTGCCTGCGATGTTCGACGAGCTGAGCGCGGGGATCAAGGCGAAGGTGGTCGAGGACTTCGCGCAGCTGGGCATCCAGCTCAAGCAGATGTTCCTGGCCAGCGTGAGCCCCACGGAGGAGACGCAGAAGGCGATCGACGAGCGCGCGGCGATGGGTGCGATCGGCGACATGCAGAAGTATCTCCAGTACCAGGCAGCCAAGTCGATGCGCGAGGCGGCTGCCGCAGGTGGCGGTGGCGAGGCCGGCAGTGCAGCGGGGACCGGCGTGGGCCTGGGTGCAGGCTTCGGCCTCGGCGCAGGCATGGCCGGCATGATCGGGCAGGCGATGACCGGCGCCTTCCAGGGCGGCGGCGGGCAGGCTCAAGCGCCTGCCGGCGGCGGGGCGATGGCCGCGCCCGAAGTGATGAACCTGGCGGAAGCTGCGGCGTACTTGCGGGTCGCGGCCGAGGACGTCCAGGCGTTGATCACCTCCGGCGAGGTCAAGGCGAAGAAGATCGGGTCGGAGTATCGCATCAGCAAGAAGGCGCTGGACGCGTTCCTGTCTGAGTAAGGCAAATCGAAACTCACCATCAAACGGCCCGCCTGACATGCGCCAGGCGGGCCGTTTCTTAAGTTTGGCCCTTTTGTGCGGGGTCTTGAAAAAGGAGTACCAAACCAGTAA
>CAZMIS010000589.1:0-2471 GCA_964566325.1 uncultured Anaerolineales bacterium | reverse complement strand
GCAACTGGCGCACGACCGGGCGGCGGTGACGGTGACGCACCGACTGGAGAACCTGGGTCCCTGGGGCGTCGAACTGGCGCCGTGGGCGATCACCCAGCTCCGCCTGGGCGGGACTGCGATCCTCCCGCAGACTCGCCATGCGCTCGACGGGGCCGGGTTGCTGCCGAACCGGAACCTGGCGCTGTGGCCGTACGCGCGGCTGGCCGATCCGAGGCTCAGCCTGCACGATGACCTCTGGCTGCTGCAGGCGAATGCGGACAGCCACGCCATCAAGATCGGGTACATGAACCGCGTGGGGTGGGCGGCGTACCTCACCGGCCGCCTGCTCTTCGTGAAGCGATTCGGAGCATGGCCCGACCTGCCGCACGTGGACTTCGGCTGCAACTGCGAGTGCTACTGCCGCGACCGGTTCATCGAGCTCGAGACCATCGGTCCGCTGGTGCGCCTCCAGCCGGGCGAGAGCGTCACGCACGTGGAGGAGTGGGAGCTCATCGAAACCGATGTCTCTGCGGACGACCTGGCGGGCATCCGGCGTCTCGTCGCTTCCCTGTAAGGATCCACTCGGCCGCGTCCGGAAAAGAAAGGCCCCCCGTCAGCGGTGTTGACGGGGGGCGTTGTACTTCTTCGACCGGATCTAAAGTCCCAGCAACTGCTTGATCTGGTTCAGGGCGTCCTGTTCCTTTTCCGACACCAACGTGCCGCCGAATCCCAGGAAACCGCCCTCTTTGCCCGCCTCTGCCGCCTTCACCGCCGTCTGATAGACCAACTGGCGGTACTCGGCTGCTGCTTCCGCACCGGCCTTGCTTTCCACCAGGGCCACCGCGTTGCTGATCGCAGCCAGACCCATCTGGAAGGATTGCTCCTTGGATGGCTTCTGGTCCCTCAGCTCGGCCTGCCGGGCCTGTGCGATCTTCCTGAACTCGTCTTGGCGTTCTTTGCTCGCAGCGAGGACTTCGGTGCGGAACGCCGAGATGAACGGCGTCTTCCAGTCACCCTGACGCAGCGCCTCGACCCCGGCTGCCGCCTCCTTCACCAGCCCCAGCGGGCCGGACAGGTCCGACGCGGCAATCACGCCGGTCGCTGCGCTGGCGCCCTCGAGAACCGTGTACCACTCCTGAGTCGTCAATTCATTCGGATTCATTGCACATTCGCCCCTTTCGTCTACGTCGACACTTCACACGTCGCATCATCACCGACGCAGACTCCATTCTACGCCGGGGTGATCGCCCCGTGCAAGTCAGCAAGCATCCCAAATGGGCACTACTTCTCCACGGTGATCATGACGTTGACCTTGCCGTCGTCGTCCGAAATCATGACCGTCGCCTTCTGGTCGTCTTTGGTGAACATGAGTGTGGCAAATTCGTCCATGCTCATGCCGCCCTCTGCAGACGTCCAGCCGGCCGCGGCCATCTCGGCCTCGTAGAATGCAACCGCATCCGCCATCTTCGTGTCCGTCTTGTAGGTGGTCATGTCGCCGAAGGTGGCTCGCTCGGTCGCGTCAGGCAGGATGGGCATGCCGGACGCCGCGCTCTCGCAGCCGGGAGGCGCCGTGATCTCGAGCGGCTCGTTCACCTCGCTCAACTCCCAGGTCCAGGAGCCTTTGCCGGCTTCCATAGCATCGTCGCTGAGGCCCAGGAGACTGCCCTCCCACTGGGCCACGTCCTTCACCGCGTAGCCACCGTCAACGGCAACCCAGATGTCGCCGCTGAGCCTGGTGTACGCGTTGATTCCCGTCGCCTTTTCGTCGTAGCGATAGTGCTTGGTACGAATGCCATTCACCGTCTCCTGTCCCACGTAGCGTCCGCCGCTGACCGAGCCGAAGGCGTTCGGTCCCATCCACGCTTCATCCACCGTGTTATCGTCGCTGGACATCGCGATGCATTGCTGCTCGCCGGCTTCCTCGGTGAGCATGTAGGTCTGCGTGCCGATCTGGATCATCTCGAACACGCCGCCGCTGCTGGAGTCGAGGTTGTCGATGAACTCGAGCGTCGTGTGCATGGCCTTGGGTTCCGCGGTGTACCTCTGCGTCGATTTCCAGTCAACCGTTTGATCCTGACCGTCCTTCTTGCCCGTCCACGTCATCGACCAGGTCATGACGTAGCTCTTGAGCTTGCTCAGCGCTTCCTCCCGGTCGGTCAACTCGAGATCGGCCTCCTCCGTGGCCACGGGCGCCACCTCCGCCGGTGCGGATGTGGGCTGCGCGGCCGCTGCGGTGGGCTGCGCGGGTGCTGTCGTTGGCTGCGCGATCCGGCTGGCTGAGGTCGGCTGTGCGGCGACGGGGGTCGCCCCGGCCTGGCCGGGTGGGGCGGTTGGTGCGGGCTTATCGCCGCCGCCGCAGCCGGCCAGCAGGGCAAGTGACAGAAGGATCACGATGATCCGGGATGGTCGTTTCATGGGGGGCCTCCAGAATGGGAAATGCGCCGGCGTTGCGCGTGTACCGGCGACGACATCGGCTGCGTCAATTATCACCC
>CAZMIS010000588.1:0-2479 GCA_964566325.1 uncultured Anaerolineales bacterium | reverse complement strand
ACTGCTGATCTGCGCTCTTGTTGATCGCCACGAACAGCGGCTTCTCAGCCGGCGCGGCAGGCGCCTGGGCCCCGCTCCCGCCGCAGTTCGCCAGCGAGATGGGATCGAAGGTAGTCGCGTAGGTGGTCGGATCGACGATGGACGTCGGTGCGTACGAGTTGGCGGCCGGGGCCTTGCCGTTGACGACGGCGTCGTAGAGCACGGTGGCGGCAGTCTTGCCGACGTCGAGGCCGGAGATGAAGAGGCCGGCCTTGAAGCCGGACGGTTGGCCGGCGGCCCACGGCTTGCAGGCCTCGTAGGAGCCGAGGCCGACGCCGATGATGTCGTCGGTCTTGACGCCGGCGGTGGCCAGGGCGTTCAGGGTGCCGAGCACGCCCTCATCGTTGCAGCCGAAGACGACCCAGTTGGTGATCTCCGGGTGGGCGGTGATGACGGGGCCCGCAGCATCCTGGGATGAGAGGGCCTCGCCGGTGTAGGGCACGGGGAAGACCTGGGCCTCAGGGACGCCGGCGGCGATGATGGCGGCCTTCTCGTTGTCGGTGCGGTCGTTGCAGACGGAGAGGGTCTGGACCTCAACCGAGAGGATGCCGACCTTCTTCGCTGAGTCTGTGAGCCAGCCGCTGTCGGTGAGCAGCTTGGCGGCGGCCTCACCGACCTTCTTGCCCATGTCCTTGCCGTCGAAGCCGACGAAGGGCACGGGGTTGCCGGCCTCGTCCTTGATGCCGTCATCGGTGGCGATGAGCACGACGCCGGCATCCTTGGCTGCCTTGGCGATGGCGGGGCCGATGGTCTGGTCGGGCACGGTGATGGCGATGCCCTTGGCGCCCGCGGAGATGGCGTCGTTCACCAGGCTGACACCCAGGTTGGGATCCAGCTTGGCGTCGAACTTCTTGGCCTCCGCGCCCAGTTCGTTGGCGGCGGCCACGAAGGAGTTCTGCAGATCGATGAAGTACTGCTGATCTGCGCTCTTGTTGATCGCCACGAACAGCGGCTTCTCAGCCGGCGCAGCGGGTGCGGCCGGTGCGGCGGGTGCGGCCGGCTCAGCGGGCGCAGGGGCCGGCGCGGTGCATGCGCTGAGCGCCATCGAGGCCAGCAGCATCAAGGCGATCACGAGGTACAGGGTGCGTTTCATGGATTCACTCTCCTTTTGGTGAACAACTGGAAATGAACAGGAACTGCGTCATGGATGGGCTTCTGGACGGTCTGAATGGTTTTCCCTCCCTCCTGCTTTGCAGGATCGATGGTGTCGCAGATCACTTTGGCGTCGAGCTGTCTTCTGTCGTGGCGCCGGCCGCTTGCAGGGCTTTCACAAAGTCACCGTAATACAGGTTCGGCTTCTGGAGGTGCCAGGCCACAGGGCCGAGCAGCCTGCCTGCTTCGGCCTTCTCCAACCAGGAGCAACTGATGAGCGCAGGCGCCGCGGCCAGGGCCGGAGTCGGGTTGTTGTTGGAGCTTCCGGCCTCAGCACGCAGGGCCCGCACGACCTCCCAGCCGCGCTGATCGCCCGGCAACTCCGGTTCTACGATCAGGATGTCCGGACTGAGCCGGTGGACCAATTCCAGCATTTCCTGGCCTGTCCTGGCGCGCGCGGCACGCACCCCACTCTCTTCAGCGAACCTGAGGAGCAGGCTGGCGATGAACGGGTCGGCTTCGGCGATCAGGCAGACGGCGGGCATAGGCAACTTCCGGCAATGCGGACTGTGAAATAGTTGGGGATATTAAACCACGCTGATCCGGCAGATGTCTCGTAGAAATGGAGCAAGAATCCGGAGAAATGGAAGCGCCTGGTTCCTATCCGGTGCCCCGCTCCCCGCGTTGGTAGGCACGCGGGGTCACGCCCGTCTCTGCGCGGAAGACGCGGGCAAAGTAGCTGGGGTCGGAGAACCCTGCGGCCAGCGCCACCTCGGTGACGCTGAGTGTGCCGCGTGCGAGCAGCTCCTGCGCCTGCCTGATACGATAGCGATTGAGGTAGGCCACGGGCGTGATGCCGGTTTCCTGGCGGAAGCAGCGCGTCAGGTAGCGGTCGCTCAGGCCCACGGCCACGGCGAGCGTCTCGCGCGAGAATGGCTCCGCATAATGCTCGTGGATGTAGGCCATCGCCTGGCGCACGACGCGCTGGGCCTCGCTGCCCAGACGCCGGCTGCGGTGAAGTGTCTCCGTGATCTGAGCCAGCATCTCGGCGCCGGTGAAGACGCCCTTGCTCATCACGGCGGCGACGCCTTCCTGTAATCGGGCCATGTCCTTGCGGGTCAGGATCTGCGCGGTGAGCACGATCGCCGGAATGTCGTGCATCGACTCGTTTTGGCGCATCGCCTCCAGCACGCCGAAGCCATCGAGCACCGGCATCATCAGGTCGAGCAGGACCAGATCGGGACGCTCGCCGCGCATGACCTCCAATGCTTCGGCGCCGTTGCGTGCCGTGAGGATGCGGCCCTTGGGCGCCAGCTCTTCGAGCAGCCGCACGTGCAGATCCAGGATG
>CAZMIS010000587.1:0-2483 GCA_964566325.1 uncultured Anaerolineales bacterium | reverse complement strand
AGATCGTGCGTGTCGACATGCCTCAGGCGCCGGAGACGGACGAGGAGTAGCGCGATGCGCCGCCTGTGGCGAAATCGCTCGCTCCTCGCGGAGCTCGGCTGCGCCTTCCTGACCGTCACCGTGTTCACGCTGCCCCTCTGGGCGTTGACTGCCGCATCCCGCGGGCCCCGTTATGCCCTGTCGGTCCTGCTCGGGCTGGCGGCCTTGCTCTTCGTCATGGTCCTGGTGTCGCGCGCACGGCGCCGCTAGGGAAGCGCTTTTCTGTCCTTGCGCATCTCCGCACTCTGTGCTATGCTTCACATCACAATCAAATATCACCTTCGGGGCAGGGTGAGGGCTCCATGTAGCCCGATTCCCGACCGGCGGTAGGGCACGCAGCGTCGTGCCGAGCCCGCAAGCGCCGATGCCGCGTTGAATCGGTGCAGATCTGGTGAAATGCCAGGGCCGACGGTACAGTCCGGATGGGAGAAGGTGTGCGCAGAGATGGCCGGCGTGCTTGCGATCGCAAGCCCAACGGCAGCTTGCGATCGCGCTGTTGAGCCCCGAGGTGTCACCCTTGGGGCTTTTCTTATGGCTGAGTGTACGCGTGATCGAACCGTCCGGGGAAGACCTGCTATGACGCTGCAAGACATCTGGCGGCTGCCCGCGCGTGCGGGGAAGCGCCTGCTGCGCATCGACATGATCCTCGTTCCGCTTGCCCTGGTGCTGTTCATCGGAGGCTGGAGCGTCCTGGTCGAATGGCGCCAATATCCGTCCTTCATCTTGCCGTCGCCCGGCCGCGTGTTGGACCGATTCGTGTCGCTCCTGATCGACGGGACGCTCGCGTTTCACACGCGCACGACGCTGCTGGAGGTCTTTGGGGGCCTGGGGCTGGGACTTGGCGTCGCGCTGATTGCCGGCTACGGCCTGGCCAAGTCCCCGTTGCTGGAGAAGATCCTGTCGCCGTACATCGTCGCCTCTCAGGCCGTGCCCATCGTGGCGCTCGCGCCGCTGCTGGTCATCTGGTTCGGCTTCGGCTGGATATCGAAGGTGCTCGTGTGCGCGCTGACCGTGTTCTTTCCCGCGCTGGTCAATACCATCGTGGGCATTCGCGGGGTGGACAGCGACCTGCGCGCGCTGCTGCGGTCTCTGCAGGCCAGCCGGTGGCAGACGTTCACCCTGCTCGAGGTGCCGGCCGCGCTGCCTGTGCTGCTGGGCGGGCTCAAGGTAAGCGTGACGCTGGCCGTGATCGGCGCGGTGGTAGGCGAGTTCGTGGGTGCCAACGCCGGGCTGGGCTTTCTCATCAACCTGGCCCGCGGCACCCTGGACACGCCGATGCTGTTCGTGGCCCTGTTCATGCTGGTCGTCATTGCCGTTCTGCTCTACACGGCCGTGGCGCTGCTGGAGTACATCGTCCTGGCCTGGCGTCGCGCGGTCTAGCGCCGGGCGGACCCTTCTCAATCGGAGGAGCAATGAAGCGTCTTTTTGTGATCGGCCTCGTGGCCGCCCTGGCCCTCACCGGCTGCGTCGGAATCCAGATGACTCCCGCGGCCGCTCCGCCGCCGCCTGCGCCGGCGGCACCCGCGACCGGCGCCGCGCCTGCAGCCCCCCCACTGACCAAGATCACGCTGGCGATGGGCTACATCCCGAGTGTCCAGTTTGCGCCGTTTTACGTGGCCCAGGCGCGCGGCTACTTCGAGGAGGCGGGCCTGGATGTCACCTATCGCTACGGAATCGAGACCGACCTCCTGAAGCTCGTCGGCACCAACGAGCTCCAGTTCATGATCGGCAGCGGGGAGGAAGTCATCCTCGGCCGCAGCCAGGGCCTGCCGGTCCGGTACGTCATGCGCTGGTATCGCGAGTTTCCTGTCGTCATGTTCGCCAAGGCAGACAGCGGCATCACCTCGCCGAAGGACCTGGCCGGCAAGAAGCTGGGCCTGCCCGGCCTGTTTGGGGCGAGCTACGTCGGCTGGGAAGCCATGGTGTATGCGACCGGCCTCGACGAAAACGCGGTCTCCCTGCAGAGCGTCGGCTTCACCCAGGCCACCGCGGTCAGCCAGGGGCTGGTCGACGCGGCGATGGACTACGTGGTCAATGGGCCGGTGCAATTGAAGCTGGCAGGGGTGGAGACGATAGTCCTTCACGTGTCGGATTACGTCGATCTGCCCTCCAACGGGATCATCACCAACGAGCAGACGATTCAGGATCATCCTGAGCTGGTCCGCGCGCTCGTGTCCGCGATGATCAAGGGACTGCGGGACACCCTGGCCGATCCGGATGCCGCATTTGAGGCGAGCCTGGCCGCGGTGCCCGAGGCAGGCGGCCAGCAGGCAGCGGTCAGCCGGGCCATCTTCGATGAGTCGCTTAAGCTGTGGCAGGCCGGCGAAGAGGAGCTGGGCGTGTCTGATCCGCAGGTCTGGCAGAAGGGCGCCGAATTCATGGCAGAGATGGGCCTGATCCAGACTGCGGTCGCTGCAGAAGATCTCTTCACGAATGACTTCGTG
>CAZMIS010000586.1:0-2491 GCA_964566325.1 uncultured Anaerolineales bacterium | reverse complement strand
AAGTCTCGGCTGTAGCGCTTGGCCTGCTGCAAGGCGCCCGACACATCGATGTTCTTACGTTTCGCCTCGACGACAGCGATGGGCGTCAGACCCGCGAAGAGAACGTAGTCGGCTGGGCCGCTCTGGGTCGGCCACTCAGCGATGGCCAGGTACTTGCCCTTCTGCGGGCGCGCGCCCTTGGCGTACGTATGCGCTGCGGTGTCCGCCGCCCAGCCGGCAAGGGTCAGTTGCTCATCGATGAGTTTCCGCGTGTCGGCCTCGCTGAGTTGCAGCGTCGCGGCGGCAGATTTGGCGGCGTCGACCAGCTTGGTGACTGCCTGCGCGGATTGCGCGGCCGACTGCGCCTGGAGCTTATCGAGCTTCGCCGACAGCTCGGCTTTCGCGGCATCCGCCTCGGCAGCCATCGACTCCCAGAAGGCGCGATCTTGCTCGGTCTGCTGAGCCTGGGCCTGAGTGACTTGCAGCGCCTGGGCTGCGTCGTGATGCGCGACGCGGAATGCGGCCAACTCGGCGCGGAGCGAATCGAGCTCTGCCCTCAGTTCGGCGCCTTCATCAGCCGGCGCTCCGGGTGGCAGGAATGGACCAGACTTGAACGCCGGGTCCTTGAAAGTCCGGTGGAACCAGACACTCAGCTGCCACGTGAGCCGCAGCGCAAGCAGTGCGACGCGATGGTCGCCTGCCAGCTTGTGGTTGGCGTCGTTGCCAGCCTTGCGAACCTCGTGAAAGAGGGCGCTGACCTCGCGCGGCAGGATGCCATGATCTTGGAGGCGACGCAGCAGCTCGGTCTGCTTCTCTTCCGGCCCGGCGTAGATGCCGACGCGCGAGGCAGCCAGCTGCGCCAGTGCTTCGGTCAGCTGCCGAAGCTTGAGCAGGCACGTGTTCGGGTCTTCGGGGAAGTAGCGCTCCGCCAGCAGGCCCAGGCGCACGAGTTGTTCGTCGTGCGCCTTCAGATGGCCGAAGTTGGATGCGCTGGCCTCGCCCATAGCCTCCCTATGTTGCCGCCCGCTATTGTGGGAGCGGTTGGTACCGCTTCGCATGGGCTTGGGAGTGCTTCTGCCGGACTGTCCAGCCGCATTGTCGATGCGCGATACAGACGGATTGGGACTGACCGTGCCCGAGACAGATCACGTGGTCTTGGATTGCGGCGCAGCAGTGAGTTGTGTTCGGGCTACCGACACAGGAACTGAAGATAGGTGCCGACCAACTTGTGAATGGCTTGAGCTTCGTGCAAGGCCGTGCGGCCCGCGCCGATCTCTCGTTTGATGCCTTGGAGGAGCCGCATGAATTCGGGGCTCATGCGGGCCTCATGCTGCGCCGGGACACTGCGGTCGGCCGCCTGCCTGCGAAGCTTTTCAAACTCGAGCCGGAACGGCACCAGCGAACTCTCGAGGGTCTGGTACTTGCGCAGCAGCTCCTCGTTGGCCTTTCGGCTCTTCGACAGCTGCTTGGCCGCATCGGTGATGGGCAGCTCGCGAGTTCGGCCGCGAGGTTGCTTCAGGATGGCTCGCTCTACGAAGACCGAATCGAGCAATGGCTTCACGCCGACCGAGCGATCCGCCTGTCGCTGAAGCGCCAACTCCTGACGAGCTTCGGCACACAGGAAGAGCACGCAGGGCATCCGCTCGGGCTCATCGGGGCGTTCCTTCTGCCCCTTGTTGCGCATGATCCTGTCGAAATCGCTCTTGCGTTGCTTCGGACTCTTTGCCGCCAAGTGGACCTCCCGGATGCCGCCGCGCAAGGCAGCAACTGCTGAATGCGGGCTCACCTCTCTCGGAACGGATTCTGGCGCAGCCTGAAGCGACCGTTCTCGTAACGATGAAAGTGGCCCAACTCGCCGCGTACCTTTGCGACATCACACAAGCGCGATGCGCAGAGGAGAGAGAAATGTCGAGAGGCACATACACACGGGCGTCGGTCGCCGTCACCGTGATGCGCCGACAGCAGCCCAACTCCCGTCGATCAGGGTGCCTTGCTCTGACGCGGCCTGCCGACTCGCGGGCGGACGTACTCCGCGGGCGCCAGCGGGTTCAGGTCCAACGACTCCATTCCCATCGCCCGGCCGACACGAAGAAAGAACGCAAGCGAGAAGCGCCCACGGTTCACCTTGTTGATCAAGGTCTGGACCGACTCGACGGGGTGACCCTCCATGCGCTCGAGCGCCTCCGCGAGCTGACGGAAGCTGATCCCGCGCCGAACCATCTCGGCACGGACGATCCGCGTCGCCTCTGAGGCAAGGAAGTCGTCGGGGTCACCGCTGGGTGACTCCAGGCGCTCAGGCATGGACATGAGCAGGCTCGTTCACGGCTTGACCGTGACGTAGTTCACATAGCCGTTGATAACTCGATTTCAGTTTATCGATCGCATCGCCGAAGACAAATAAACCGATTTCGATGTATCTGCTGCCGCTAAGTGGCTGCAGACAACCGACTGTAGCCCAGAGAAGGAAACGAGATGACCACGAAAAGCATGGCGAAACTCCCGGCACAAGTCC
>CAZMIS010000585.1:0-2494 GCA_964566325.1 uncultured Anaerolineales bacterium | reverse complement strand
CCAGTCCCCAGCCCCCAGTCCCCAGGAACGGGTGAGATGTTGAAACGGTTGTTGACCGCGGAAGAAGAGGAACTGCTGAAGGCGGAACGCCGGCAGCTGACGGTGCTGCGCGCGCCGCTGGCGAGCCTCGACGCGAGCGATGAGGACATGGCCATCCTGGAGCGCTCGCTCCTCCAGCTGGACGAGCTGTTCCTCCTGGTGATCGTGGGCGAGTTCAACTCGGGCAAGACCGCGTTCATCAACGCGCTGCTCGGCGAACGCTTCCTGACCGAGGGCGTCACCCCGACGACCGCGGCCATCCACATCATCCGCTATGGCGAGGAGCCCACCCAGACGACCGGCGCGGCGACCGCGTACGGGCCCGGCGACCGGGAGATCGTCGTGGCCACCTACCCCGTCGACTGGCTGCGCGAGATCAACATCGTCGACACCCCCGGCACCAATGCCGTCATTCGCAAGCACGAACAGATCACCACGGAGTTCGTGCCCCGCGCGGACCTCATCCTGTTCGTCACCTCCGCCGATCGGCCGTTTACCGAGAGCGAGCGCCAGTTCATCGAGAAGATCCGGGACTGGGGCAAGAAGGTCGTCTTCGTCGTCAACAAGATCGACATCCACGAGGCGGCCGACGTGGAGCACGTGCTCCAGTTCGTGCGCGGGAACGCCACGGCCCTGCTGGGCCGCGAGCCGATCGTCTTTGGCGTGGCTGCGCGGCAGGCGCGCCAGGCCAAGGAGACGCTCGATGCGGGCGAGCGCACCCGTCTGTGGGCCGCGAGCCGCTTCGAGCCGCTGGAGCGGTACATCCTCGAGGCGCTGGACGAGCAGGAGCGGCTGCGCCTGAAGCTGGCCAACCCGCTCGGCGTCGCGCAGCGGCTGGTGGACAAGTACCTCCAGGTGGCCCAGGCGCGGCGGGAGCTGCTCAAGGCCGATATCCAGACCGTGCGTACGATCGAGGCCCAGCTCGGCGCGTACGAGGCCGACATGCGCCGTGACTTCCGCTACCACCTCAGCCACGTGGACAACGTCCTGTACGGCATGAGCCAGCGCGGGGACAACTTCTTCGATGAGACGATCCGCCTGCAGCGCATCTTCGACCTGATCAATGCCGACCGCGTGCGCGGCATGTTCGAGCGGGAGGTGATCGCGGACACGCCGGCCCAGGTCGAGGCGCAGACGCGCGACCTGATCGACTGGCTGGTCGACCAGGATTACCGGCAGTGGCAGGCTGTGATGGACTACCTCAACAAGCGGATCGCGCGGCACGACGATGAGATCGTGGGCCAGGTGGGCGGCGCCTTCGAGACGAATCGTCAGCAGCTGATCGAGTCGGTGGGCCGGGCCGCGCGCGAGGTGGTGGCCACCTACGATCACGCAGCCGAGGCGCGCGAGCTGGGCGACTCGGTGCAGCGTGCGGTCGCGCAGACCGCGCTGGTCGAGGTCGGTGCGGTCGGGCTGGGCGCGATCCTGGTCAAGGTGCTGGCTGCGACCCTGGCCGACGTGACCGGCGTGCTGGCGGCCGGCGCCATCGCCGCGATGGGATTCTACATCATCCCCAACAAGCGCCGCCGCGCGAAGCTGGATCTGCAGGACAAGATCGAGGACCTGCGGGAGCGGCTGGCCAGGGCGCTCACCGGCCAGTTCGAGGAGGAGATGGCGGGCTCGCTGACGCGGCTGCGGGAGGCGATGCGCCCCTACACCCGCTTCGTCGAGACCCAGCAGGCCTCGCTGGTCGACACCGAGCGCTCGCTGCTCGAGGCGCACGACGGCCTGGCGAAGCTCGCCGCCGCCATCGACGCCCTGTAAGGCCCCACACCATGGAGCATCCTGAGCGCAGGCCCCACCCCATGGAGCATCCTGAGCGGAGGCCCACACCATGGAGCATCCTGAGCGGAGGCCCCACACCATGGAGCACCCTGAGCGGAGGCCGCACACAGTGCGGCCGCAGTCGAAGGACGCGGGCCCCACACCATGGAGCATCCTGAGCGGAGGCCGCACATAGTGCGGCCGCAGTCGAAGGACGCGGGCCCGCCCCCTTCCGACCTTCTGCCAATGACGATTCCGGAGCGATCGTGAACTTCCGCCTGCGCCTGCTGACCGACGCCGACCTGCCTGACGTGCAGCGCCTGTACGACGCCCGGTCGGACGTCTTTCAGCGCCTGACCGGCGCGCCGGCCGGCCCCGACCAGGCCATCCGCGACTTCCTCGACGCACTGCGATTCCCCAACCGGTTCCAGTTCGCCGTCATGCTCGACGAGACCCTCATCGGGCTGGCCGACTGCCAGCTGGACGAGGAGACGGAGGGCCTGGCGCAGATCGGGATGGTGCTCCTCTCCCCCGAGAGCGATGATTCCCAGGTGTCGGGGCTGGTCGTGCGCATGCTCGAGCGCTGGCTGGCCGGCGAGTTCGGCGCAACGCGCGTGGAGACCGCGGTCGTGGCCCACGCCGCCGCCGACATCGCGTTCTGGCAGGGCCAGGGCTACCACTTCACCGGATC
>CAZMIS010000584.1:0-2502 GCA_964566325.1 uncultured Anaerolineales bacterium | reverse complement strand
ACATAACGTTCCTGGCGTAGGCGACGCCGCGCTTGCGCGGTGTGCCGAACCCGTCTTTTCAGGGTGAGGCCGAGCACCGCAGGGGCGTAGCCCCGAGGAGCGCAAGCGCTTACGCCATGTTATATGCTGAAAGCGCAAATGCAATAGATTCCTCACAAGCGAAACATGGATGTTGAGCTTGTGTCAGTGGTTATTCTTCCTCAAAATAGTCGCTGTCAATTCGTTTAATTTCATAATTAACAGATACTGAAACACCCAGATTGTAATCTATCATTAACTCGGACAAGTTGCGACCGTCTATTAAAATTACTTTTGGATCAATTGTTTCTACATATGTTATAGCATCCTGTGAGAATTTCCCAGTTGTAATAAAAACTCCTTTTTTAGCTCGTTTTCCATGAAGGGCGCCAACAAATTTCTGTATCTCTGGACGACCAACAGTGCCTTCCCATCTTTTTGCTTGTATATAGATAACATCAAGCCCTAGTTTATCTTCCTTAATTATACCATCAATACCTTCATCACCGCTTTGGCCAATAGAACGGCCAGCATCTTGACGGGAACCGCCATAGCCAAGAGAAATCATTAAATCAATTACTAGATTTTCAAAAAACTGAGGACTATTCGCTTTTATTTTGTTAAGAATGTCGCTTGAAAGCTCATTTCGAATACTTTGATATGATTTTTGGAGTGTTTCTTCTGGCGTTTCGTCTATTGTTTCAGATACTTCATTTACTTGTTCTTTACCCGATTTAGCAGAATGAAATTCTAGGAATTCAGGGTATTGATTAAGAATTTTAACAGTGATCTTCTCATGATTCTGTTTTAATAAATCTTTTCCGCGTTCTGTAATTCTGAAATAGGCTCTTTTTGACGATTCAAGAACTTTAGCTTGGATTAAATAGCTTTTTGCCCATGCAACACGATTTTCAAACTTAGTTTGATTTCCGCTTGGAAGGAGTTCCTTTAAATCTGCATCTGGTAATTGCATCTGTTTGGCAATTATAGATCTTGCTTCACTTAATGAATGTTCATTATTGTCAGATGATATTTCAAGAAGTGGTTTAAAGAAAGATTGAAAATCAGGAACGGGCATATGTTTCACCAAAAGTTTTCAATTTTCAGCGAGGCCAAGGATGGCCGAGCCAAAGTTTTGCGCTTTTTGCATATAACGTGCCGCGTGTAGGCGACGCCGCGCTTGCGCGGTGTGCCGAGCCGCCTCATGAGGCGAGGCCGAGCACCGCAGCGAAGCGAGGAGCGCAAGCGCTTACACGCTGTTGTACGAAGATCGCGACATGCAGATTATTTCACTCCTGGAAGCATATTAAGTAACAGTTTGGTTAATTCTGTGCGAACGGCTTCTAAAACTTTTTTAAATGAATCAGCTCTAGCATAACAATACACTTTCGCATCTGGGTTACTAGGTTTATCAATGATATCAGTTATTGGTTGAACCCAAGAGATAAAAGTAGATGTTGTGTCATATGTTGCTTTTTGTTCAAGCGATGATATTGGTTCAGAAAGAAACATTTTATGTGGAAAAAATTTTTCAGTATTCTCATCCATGAAATTAAAAATATTTGAAGAATTTGCATTCCATCCAGGGTGATTAGTATTTATTTTTACGAATGAACAATACATTTCAGATAATCTGTGACTTGCTTTCAAATCTTTATCATCGTCTGTACTATTCCAGCCAGATAACTCAGATTTGCAAAACTCGAGCAATTCGATATTGTTATATTTACTTGCTATTGGTATTGATTCAGCAATCGCTTGTGACAGAGGAATTTGTCTACTATGTATTTTGGAAAGTAATGAAGAAATATCTTTTTCATTGATTGATGATTTATTCAATGCATTCACATCATTTTCAATATCTGATGGAATGATAGATTGAATCAATTGACTAAAACCAATTGAATACCTTTTGCGAAAATCAGCATACTTTTTTGTCTTCAATAGTGAAGGTATTTCACAGTCTTTAAATAATACAGGCAATACAATAATTTTATTAGATTCAATTTCTGACCAGTATGCTGTTTTCCACTCGCGTTCAACCCATCCCGAGTTGACAGATTCTGGAGATAGTACGATAATTACATAATTCGAGGATGAAATGGCTTCTTCAATCTTAGTAACTATACATTCACCAACTTTAATTTCCCACTCATCAAGCCATGGTTCATGACCAGATTCTTTCAAGTCAATGGATAATTCTCGTACGAAATCTTTGTTCGCTGATGAGTGAGAAATAAATATCTTAGACATAAAGCTCCTTTGATGCATTCATGTCGCGATTTTCGTACAACGTGCCTGGCGTAAACGACGTGCCGCGAAGCGGCATGTGCCGCAGCCAGAATAGCCAGTGGTTTTATAAGGCATTAGTTTGAAAAAAGCAAGCATTATTTGAATGGAGATGAGGGCGGAGGCCAAGCGGAGCCGAAGGCGGAGCGCAGCGTTTACGCCATGTTATAAGATGCGGGGTGCCATGGCAACCAG
>CAZMIS010000583.1:0-2519 GCA_964566325.1 uncultured Anaerolineales bacterium | reverse complement strand
CGCGGCCGCCCTGGGTACCGAGGCGGTGATCAGTACCCTCAACAATGCGCGCGCCTCGAACAATCCCTGGGCCAAACCGATCAGCCCGCCGATGTTCATGACCGACCCGACCCGCAACGTCCTGACAGTGATGGGCGAGCAGAACATCCGTCGCATCGTGATCAACTCGACCATGGGCGCCGGCGACGACTGGGCCCGCATCGGCGTGATGGCAAGGCTTTTCATCAACATGTCCAACATCAAGGCCGGCTTCGTCGACCACAGCGCCGTCGATGCCATGGTGCGTGCCTCCGACACCGACTGGACGCTCGTCCGGGCAGTCGCGCTCACCGACAAGCCGGCCAACGGCCCCGTGCGGGCCGCGGAAGCCGGCACCGAAAAGCCGGGTATGCGGATCAACCGTGCCGACCTCGCTGCTTTCCTCGTGGATGCCGTCGAACAGGGCAGCTGGATCCACCGGGCTCCGCTTGCCTGGAATATGCGAGGTTGACACCGCGCTCGGGATCACAGTCCGTCATCCCACCGAAGATCTCGGAAGTGCAGGCTTCGGTGTGAAGTTTGTCGTGATTCCGCAGCCCTCTGCGATGCTCCTGCCCGAGTCAGCCTTCGAGCGCCGCTAGCAGCGCTTCGCACTGCCGATGTCGAACCGGTGGAACGCTCCCAGCGCCTACCGCGCCATATTCGTAAACCGCGACAGGTGCAGCTGGTGCGCCACGGTGATATTCGCGGTGGGGCCGTTGCGGTGCTTGCCGAGGATGATGTCGGCCTCGCCACCGCGCGGGTCCTCCCGGTCGAAGGCGTCCGGGCGGTGCAACAGCATGACCATATCGGCATCTTGCTCGAGGCTGTTATGCAGGCTAACTAAATTGGCCACAAAGTTATGGGTTCCAGCGACTGTTCCGTCGTAAACATCCTGCGCTCCAACGCTTTCGATCGCGACAATCGAATCCCAGTAGACGTGGTTCGTTGCAAGCTCCTGCAGTTCACGATCGTCCAGCAGCGTCGCGGCGCGCTGCAATCGCTTACGGCTGACCGAGTGCTTCCACATCGTGGACCCACAAAACTTGATTCCCATCGCAGCGGCGAATTCTCGATGGGTCATCTGTTTACGCACGAGCGTCTCTTGGACTTTGGTCCAAACCTCTTTGGGCACGGTGTCCAAAGAGGGGTGCGGAGCGATGTCCTGCAGCTTGCTGAAGACCTCCCTGGCGGCGAAGAACTTGGCGCCATGTGCATCGATGAGCCGCAAGAATCGCCGTTGACTTTCGACGCCTTGGACCTGCAGGTGCCAGCTGTCGCGATATCCAGCTTTTCTCGCCTTGTAGATTCGGCCGTAGATTCCCATCCGCAGCAACAAGAGTGCCACGTCATCGATAAGACGTCGGCTCGTAGACGCATAGTAGATGCGGCCCTGGCCGAACTTCGCGTCCCAGCGCACCGACCCATCGGTGGCCCACAGGTGATGCAGGAATACCGCGATCTGGTCATTCGGCAGCGCGAAAATTTCCTGCGGCACGAACTTCTCGTAGCTGCGCTTGCCGAACAGACCCAGCTTGTCCAGCCAGGCCGCGATCGGGTTCCGCTTGCCGTGGGTCAAGCGGTACGGTGCCGGCATCCGCAACGTCGTCACCCGCGCCGCCGGATACTCGTCGCGCACTGCGGTGACTCCGAAGTGCTTGGCGGCCTTGGTGACCGCCAGCAGGTTCTGTTCATCGATGCTGGCATAGCGGATCGGCTGGCGCTTCACGCAGGAGCCATCGCCGATCATATGGGCGAGCATGATGATCTCGGACTCGTCCATGCGCTCGGTATGTACCGGCTCCGGCACTCGACGCGGCGCAGCGACTCGGGCACCAACTGCCAACTCACCCAGCGGGATCCACCCATCGATCGTGTGGAATGGGTGGTTCGCAGTCGCCTCGACAACGCGCCCAGAGGCCAACCTGACCCTAAAAACTTCCTTGTGCCCACTGTAGAACACGTTGGTCATCGGCCGGGCCACCATGCGCTTGCGCTCATCCAGGGACCACACCAGTGGGCGCTCGCCAGTTTCCATCAGCTCACCGAAGGTGACCTCGGCGCCGTTGTCGGCGCGAAGTACTCGGGTGTTGGCGGTCATGCAGCCGGATTCACGAAGGTCGGAGACCTGTGGCCGCTTGTCGGTGCGCTGCTCGGGTCCGCGGTTCAGCTGGCTGATCGCGACCACCGGCACGTGCAGTTCCTTGGCCATCAGCTTGAGGCTTCGGGAGAAGTCCGAGACTTCCTGCTGGCGCGAATCGTATTTCTTACCCGAGCTCATCAGCTGCAGGTAGTCGACGACGATGAGCTGCAGATCGGCCTTCTTCTTCAGCCGTCGCGCCTTGGCCCGGATCTCCATCATGGTGAGGTTCGGCGAATCGTCGATGTAGAGCGGCGCTTCGCTGATCTCGCTCATCCGGCGTGCCAGCCGCGTCCAGTCGTCATCGTTCATCCGGCCCGCCCGCATATCGCCGAGCTTGATGTTCGCCTCGGCCGAGAGC
>CAZMIS010000582.1:0-2539 GCA_964566325.1 uncultured Anaerolineales bacterium | reverse complement strand
GTTTGGGGCGGAAGTCGACCACGACCTCGCCATCGTCCCGCCGTTCCAGGGTGATGTACGCGCCCGCGGGGAGCTTGTGCTTCTCCATCCAGCCCGACAGGCCGGCGACATAGCGTCCGGCACGGTTGACCCAACCGGAGAAGCGGTTGCCCCAACGCCCGTCGATCAGGGTAACCATGGTACGGTCCCCGAATCCCTGGGGGAAGAGCAACTGGGCGTGGCGGTTGAGCGGCAGGGTGCCCGAGATCGCATGGGGATACGTCAGCGTGATGGTGGCCGTCTGTGCGGCGCGCCTGGCGTCCGATGCCTCCAACCCGTCAGACCATTCATCATCCATCTCAAATGCCAGCTTCGCCAGGTCAGGCGTGAGCGCATCCGCGTCGGCCGGTCCACCCCGGTAGGCGAGCGCCTCGGGCGTCGTGAGCGCTTCCACGGGTTCCAGTCGTCGCAAGAACCACCGCCGCTCGTCCCCCGGCCCGACCTGGTCAAACCGTTCATCTGCGGCCAGGGCAGCCTGCAGCGAGAAGGAGGCGATGTCGTCGCGGATCTCAGCAGGCAGATCCAGCTCCTTCTGGAGCGCGGCGGTCGAGAGGGCGGTCTGGTTCATGTCGATGATGGCCTCTGCGATGTTGAGGTGACCGACATGGACCTCGACCAACAGGTCCCTGGGGAGCCAGTGGCCCTCGAAGGAGGCGAACCCATCGTCCTCGCGCAGCGCCTGCTCCAGGACCGCGGGAAGGTCCCGCGCGAAGTCGGCGAGAAGCCCATCCGAATGCACAGGGGCCGCAGCCTGCAGCATGTCCGGCAAGTCAGCATTCAGTTTGTGGGCTGCGTTCAGGCTCGCCGCGAACTCGCGGCGGCGCTTGCTGGGTCCAAAATCAACGGTGATGACCTCGAACTGGCCATATTCCGGGTTTTCACCTGCGCGCTGGTCCACCACCTCTCCCAGTCGATAATCGAGCTGGGGAAAGATGACACTGTCCCCCAAGGCGTATTGTTTCTTTGGCTGGTAGAGCACGCCACGCGCCAGCTCTGCCCGCAGTTCCGACTCCTCGCGCCGGACGCGTTCGCTGACCAGCGACTCCGCCAACTGCAGGGTCGTCAGGGGGCGCTCGGCATCCACCAGCGTGGTGCGCAGGAATTCGATGTCAGCTTGGTTCAAAGAGAATGCTTGCCAGTACTCGGCTGTCTGGGTCTTCCGTTGCATCACGCGAGGCCACTCCTCTATGCTCGTCCATACGAATTGGGTCAAGGTTAAAGTATAACAGGGGTGAGGGCGCAGGACAAATACGAGCGCAAACAGGCCCTATTCGGTCTCGTCCGTCTCCCAGGCATCCGTCTGCGACTCTTCGAAGTCTTCTTCTACGATGACCTGCGCGGCCAGGTCGGCAAGCTCCGCGGGCACATAGACCTCGACGCGGCCGAGACCATCGACGGTCACGCCCAGTACCTGGCCGAGTGCTTCGTACTTCAGCATGGCCGGGATGCCGTTGGCCTCGAGTTTGGCCCGGATGACCTCCGCAGCCAGCATGCCCTGTGACTGGTAGATCTTGACCAGTTCGTTCTCGCTCATGTGCTCCTCCGTCAGGCTGCATTATAGCACGCGGGGCGAGACTTGTCAGGCGGCCGCAGGGGCGCTAGAATCGGCGGCAGGAGGGGGCAAGATGCCATTCGCTGAGGTTAACGGCACGAAGTTGCGCTACGAGACGTGGGGCGTGGGCAAGACACCGGTGGTCTTCATTCACGGCCTCGGTTCGAGCGCGGACGATTGGTTCATGCAGTTCCCGGCACTGGCGGCCGGCTACCGGTGCATTGCCCTGGACCTCCGCGGCCATGGCCTGTCGGAGAAGCCAGGTGGCACGTACTCCGTGCAGCTCTTTGCCGCCGATGTGGTGGCGCTGTTGGAGGCGCTGGGGGCCGTGCCGAGCCACGTCGTCGGTCTGAGCCTGGGGGGCATGGTCGCCCAGGAACTGGGCCTGGCTCACCCGCATGTCGTGCGTTCGTTGACGCTGCTGAACACGCTTCCGGGGGTCTGGCCGCCGACGCGCCAGATGGTTGCCGTGGGACTGAAACGTTTTCGCGTGGGATTCACGCCTTCGATGGACGACATCGCGGCACGCGTGGCGCGCTCCCTGTTTCCGCGCGAGGAGGATCTCATGCTGCGCGAGGCGACGCAGCAGCGCATGGCAGCCAACGATCCAGCTGCGTATCGTCGCGCCACGCTTGCGGTCATCCGGTATCACCCCGGCGCCGCCCTGCGCCGGATTTCGTGCCCCGTCCTGCTCATGGCAGGCGATTCCGACCTGGTGGTGCCGAGCGTATACCAGGCGCGGCTGCGCGCGAACCTGCCTCACGCGCAGTGGGTCACCGTGTGCGGCGGGGGCCACGCGTGCAACATCGATCATGCCGGTGAGGTGAACCGCGCCGTGCTGGCATTTCTGGAGCGGGTGGATGGACGAGGTGGAGGCGCCCATGGATGATCTGCGCCCGGTCATTGCCGTCAACCCGGGCCTGTCGATCCCGATGGACGAGCTGGTGT
>CAZMIS010000581.1:0-2549 GCA_964566325.1 uncultured Anaerolineales bacterium | reverse complement strand
AGCTGAGAACAACCGTTACCACCATACATTCCTCCAAAATACGTTATAACAGGGGCAGCAGAAGTAGAATAACAATAATAAAGAGCTCTATCATAGCCAGGGTGAGCATGAGTTTGTCTAGATATATATCCAGATGGACAACTGTATCCTCCTGTTAGTGGATTAGTATAACCACTGTCACTATTATACATCCCGCCAAACTCAGCTACCTTACTGGCTATGCCCGGAACTCCTACGCAAAAATACAATGTATAATCTAAACCAGGCTCCCGTAAAACTTGCCTGCTAACATAGTTAGCTGGACAACTATAACCACCTGTCAAAGGATTTGTATAGCTATCTCCGTACATTCCTCCAAAATACAAATTTTCCTTAGCTAGATAAGGAATGCCGGTCAAACTACCCCAGGCAACGTTTAAATTAGTCAGTCCAGAACCATTGCCACTAATTACGCCTGTTGTGCTAATAGTCAGAGGAACCGTTCCTGCCGTCATATTACGAATCCTCAAGAAATTACTCGCTGAAGTATCAACATCAAAATCCCATCTTTGAGCAGATGTTTCCAAGCTCAACTGATTGCCTTCATTAGAATAACTTCTAATATTACCAGCTACATCTAACTTCCTTTGAGGAGTTCCCGTCCCAACACCAACGTTGCCTGAATTTAATATAGTTAAAGCATTAATAAAAGAAATAGCCGAATCAGCAACGTCTGAAGGGGCGACTGCAAAATTAAATCTTCCCTCTTCTGCATGTATTAAACTAGCTGGACCAGCACCTATCCTTTTATGTCCATTAGATATATAAACATTAGTGCCAAAACCTGCAGAAGCAAAAGATGAATCGTGTCCGAATAAAAAACCTCCTGCTCCAATTTGCATTGTATTATACCAAGTGTCCCATATTTTAGGCGTCGTACTAAAGCTAACATTACCTAAAGAGTCAAGAAAAAACGCATTTGTTAAAATATTATTTCTTAATGTTCTAATTCTCAAACCTCCATTAATATCGTCTGTGTTAGTCGTGCTTATTGTGTAATATGGACTACTAGAACTTGAACCACCGTATCCGGCTATTGTTCCCCACACACTTAAATTATAACTTGGTGATATCAAACCAATACCAACGTTACCACTACTAACTATTAAACCATTAGCACCTCCCGAGGTATTTAAAATTAGACCGCCTTGTTTGGCTTGACCGATAACACTTACGTCTAATGGCTCGGCCGTATTATTTGTCGGCGGATTGCCAGTCGGAGCCTGCCAGTCAGCTAGGAGCGACTGGGAGGAAATAGACAAACCTAAAGTCAAAATAACAGTAATAAATAAATAAGCAGCTAATTTAAACTTGTTAAAACTCATTTGATTCATAATAAATATAATAAAATCATTCTTTGGAATTTAAAATAGCATTTATCTCATCTTGAGTAAGTTCATTGCTGGTTTTATTTTGATTTAAATTTAACTCCCGCTCTATGTTACCGCGAGGATTCAGGATAAAATCAGCTTCATCTCTAGTATAACCTTCTGTTTTTATTTCTTCCGGAGTTTTATTATCAATAATCCGTTTTTTCTCCTCAATTTCTTTTTGGATCAAGTTCTCTTTTTTTTGCTCTTCGGGAGAAAGCACTTCTTTACCATTTTCAATCTGACTTGCTTGATTTTTATTTAGCGGTAATTCTTTTGACTTAATCTGCTCATTACTACGTATATACAAAATATAAATAGCAACCAAAGCTACTAGTAAAATAGTGATTAAGATAATTATGGCTGTACGTGGTTTCATAAAGTATCAAGGTTAACTATATAAATTTTTATTTTATTTCATATGGTGGCAAACCCAACTCCCTGAAAATTTATAACAACTATCGCAATCTTTGAGTGTACAGCTACCACAATAATCAACTGATCCTAGATAAATTTCACATCCGTTACTCCAGAAACCGTCACAATTTGCATAATCGGCGTTGCAAGTACATGTGTTACTGCTGCAAGTTGCATTACTGCCGCAATTACTATCCTGGACGCATTGGACACAGCTGCCGCTGCCATTGCAGACTCCTCCTGTACAAGGGGTGTTGCTTGGCATATAGGTAGAATTACAAGTACCATTACACTGTACTGTCCCGGGATAAACACAAGTGGCCGCGCCACAAGAATTTCCCATTGTAGAAATACAACAATTTAGTAGACCGCTATTCCAGGTATAGCCGGAATTACAAGTATAACAAGTTGTGCCACCACAACAGGTAGCAGCCGTAGCTGAACTGTTAGACGGCGCTGAAGAACGACAACCCGGGGCTGTACTGCAAGTTGGCGTACAAGATGCCACACAAGAAGAACCGTTCCAGGTATAGCCGGAATTACAAGCGTAACAACTGCCGGAGCAGCAAACACCCGAAACCACACTGCCGTTAGTTAAACTAGTCCTGCAGCCTGGTCCGGTAGAACAAGTTGGCGTACAAGATGCTACGCAAGAAGAACCGTTCCAAGTATAGCCGGAATTACAAGTATAACAAGTTGTGCCACCACAACAGGTAGCAGCCG
>CAZMIS010000580.1:0-2556 GCA_964566325.1 uncultured Anaerolineales bacterium | reverse complement strand
TTTCACAAGAAAAGAAGACAACCCACCTTTAACAGCAACTTTTTGAAAAGGCAGGGAGGTTGATAGTGCTAACTTCCCATACGGGGTTGTTAATAGTTTGGAGTTAGAGTTTTCCGATGATGTCGCTTCATTAAACGCAGAGATTATTTCAAGATACCCAGTAACACAGACAAGAACTTCAACATATTCTGCTTTAAAGTATTATACATTTAGAAACGCAGTTGTTAAAGTAGGAGCAAGTGTTGGTGCTGTTGCCGAGATTAAAGTAAAAGAGTTTACTCTAAACATTAACAATAATGCGGAAGCATTACATAGACCAGGTGATAATGACGCCGACATTATACCTTTCAAACAGTTTGAAGTAACTGGAAGTTTTACAGTTATATTTGACAACGACGATTGATTAGACGCATTTAAAGATTTGACAAAACAAGCACTTGTTATTGAATTGACAGGAGGTAAAATTGGCTCAACAAATGTTGATGAAAAAATTACCATTACGATACCAAAGTTTAGAGTTCAAAAAAGAGAAGAAGGTGCTGATTTGGACGACTTAGTAGAAGAAACAATTGACTTTGTTGCCGAATATGACGACACTGACGGGACAATTAAAATTGAAGTCAAAAACGATGTTGACGGTTACGCAGCAGAAGTTGGTAGTGGTTCTTAATAAATAAATTAAAAAAGGAAAAATGGAAAGACAAACAAAAGAAATTACAACTCCAATTAACAAAGATGTTGTAATTATAAAAGAGTGAATAACAGGGAGAGAATATGATGAGATACAAAAACCAATGACTAATGTTAAAATGGTTATTGATAGCGAAGGTGTCTCGAAGGGAGAGATAGAGGCGGGGGAGGCAACAAGACAGTCCGTTAAAATTGCTATTGAAAAAATAGTAGTTTCTGTGAACGGGGAGAGTAAAAATGTTTATGATTTAGTTGGAAATCTCCGCAAAGAAGATTACCAATTTGTGTTAAAAGAAATTGATAACATTGTTAAAAATGAAACTTTTACGAAGCCACCCATAAATCAATAAAATGATACAAATTAGGCAAAGTAGATGATTTGATGTTAGTGCCTATTATATGTGAGACTTATGGGTGGACTTACGAAGAGTTTTTAGAACAACCTTTATGATTTATTAGGTTTATCAAGGACAAATTATTGGTTGATAATAAAAAAAACATAGAGCAGTTAAAAAAAACTAAAAAGAGATAATGGAACACGCAATAACATATATTATAAACGCCAAAAATCAAACAGACCAAGCATTTAAAGAAGTTGAAAATAATGCTAAAACTTTGAATAATAAAATCAAGGATTTACAACCTGATTTTAAAAAAATGGCAACTATTGGTGGTATTGCGTTTGGTGCTATTTCAGGCGCGATTGGATTGATGACAAAGAAAGCGGTTGAAGCGGAGAGCCAAGAGAAGAGGTTGCTTGAATTACTTAAAACAACACACGGAGCAACAAAAGAACAAGTAAATGTTTTATTAGACCAAGCGGGAGCATTAGAAAAAGTTGGGGTGGTAGCAAAATCAAATGTTATACAAACCCAAAGTCAGTTAGCAACATTTGATTTACAATTAGAAACTATTAGAAAATTGACACCTGCTATTTTAGATTATGTTACAGCAGAAAAAGGAGCAAGTGCGACAACAGAAGATTTTAAATCAATGACCAATGGTTTAGCCCAGGCGTTACAAGGCAATTTTGGCTCCTTAACAAGAGTTGGTTTTGTTTTAGACGACGAAACAAAAGCATTGATTTCAAATGGTAACGAAATGGAAAGAGCATTGGCATTAGTGGAAGTTTTAAACTCGACCTATAAAGGATTTAACGAGAACCTGAAAAATACAACAGAGGGTTCGTTACAAGTATTTAAAAACACAATGGAAAACTTATCTGAGACGATTGGAAAGATTTTTATACCAGCATTGAATAGTTTTTTGTTGGCAATAACTCCAATTATTGAAAAGATAGCAGAGTGGGTTGAAAAAAATCCCGAGTGGACGAAATGAATTATATTAACAACATTAGCAATGTCAGGGTTGTTGATGGTTGTTGGTTTGCTTGGGTTGGCTATTCCAGCCATTAAAATTGGCTTCGCCGCGTTGGCACCTATTTTCTCACTGGTTGGTTTAAAAATAGTTGCGATAATAACAGTAATTGGGTTATTAGTTAATGCTGGTTTTTGATTATACAAGAACTGAGACAAAGTAATGACAGCAATGAGAGATTGATGAGACGGTGTTGTATTAAACTTTAAAGAAGGCGTTAACACTATTATAAATATAGCGGAGGTTTTTGTAAAGATTTGGGTTGAAGCAATAAACTTTGTTATTAGAGCGTTGAATAAAATAAAGTTTAGCTTCCCGCCGTGGGTTCCAGGTATTGGTGGAAAAAGTTTTGGTATTAACATAGCGGAGATTTCTTATAGCGGTCTCCCAAAGTTTGATTTACCCGAAACAAAAACCGCAACACCAAAAGCACTGACACCTTTAACGGCAGAACAAATGATGTCAAGCCCAACTTCCGCAATTAGTGGG
>CAZMIS010000579.1:0-2558 GCA_964566325.1 uncultured Anaerolineales bacterium | reverse complement strand
CCTCCTGGTCTGCCCCGGTTGCCGGCGCGAACGCGAAGAACTTGCGCGGACCGTGGGTTTACTCAAGAAGTGTAAGAAGCGAGGCGGCTGCAAAGAATAGAGGGACGCCACGAGAACTTTTCGACGAGCACGTCGTCCGATCACCCAAGGAGCCGCCCCGGTCGAACATCTCGATCCGGATCGCTCGAAGGGGATTGTCGTGAAGCGTCCCACATTGCATGTAGAGCCAACGGGGCCGGTCCCGCCTGAGATTCCCACCGAGCCCGAAGCGCCGGAGCGCGATCCGAAGGACGAAGCGTTGTTCCGCAACGTGTTGCAGGACTAGTTGCCAGTGCACTGGTGGCGTTCGGCCTTCTTGTCCTACTCTACATCTGGCAGTTCGGTAGGCAAGGCCTATCTCCGACCCAAGATCATTGGGGACAGTTTGGCGACTACCTCGGCGGCACGCTCAACCCGCTGCTGGGCTTTACGTCCGTGGTGCTTCTAGCGCTTACGCTTAGCGAACAGCGAAAGATGCTCGCCGAGACTAGGCGCCGCGCTGTGCTAGAAGAATTGCAGCGACTACTTTCTGCTAGGAGCCAACGGCTAGACGAGGCCCTCGCTGTGCGATTCGACGCATACGGCACTGCGCTTGAGTTCCTCGACACTTCGCAAGTCGGAATTCCGCGACGTCCGCGTGGCTCATTCAGCTCTGAAGACAAGACCAAATCGGTGCAAACGCACATCCAGCGTGCCCTCGTCGTAATCCTCACCGGGCGTAGTACCGAAGCTCAGACTCAGTTGTTGGCGTACTACTTGCCAGTTCGTGCCGCACTCATGCACTTACACAATCTAGACCAATGCTTAAGCGAATTTCTATCCCGTGGCGGTGATCCTGTTATCGGCCGACTCTACGGGAGCCAGTATTCAACGGTCGCAAAGCTCCTTTACGTGCTCGACAGACTCGCCATCTATCCACCAGAACTACTCGACTTCCCGGCCGAGGCGGCGCGTAGGATGGGCCTAGAGCGGTTCGTCGAAACTTCTGAACGCGCTTTGGTGGAGTCTCTGACGAAGTGGGAAGCGGAGTCCAAAGCTGAAGCGGATGTGCCAAACCCGCCTAACCCAACCTAGAGCTTTGCTGCCTGACGCAGTGGGGATCTTTTGAGCTTCGTCGTCTGTGCCGGGCCCGCCGTTTCGGGATTGGCCTGCCGGCGGCAAAAGGGTGGCTCGCAACGCGAGCCACACAGGCCCCGCTGGTAGTCGGGTGCGGTGCCCTGCGCGTGGCACGCGACAGCGCCTCCAGCGCCCGAATTACCGGGCTAGCGAGCCTCCGCGCGGACGGCCCCGCCTGCGTGGTGCTTCCTGGTGTCCCGCGATCTGCCGAAGCCGCGACTCGCCGCGCGAAACGCGCCCCAGCGCTGCCAGCCAGCGGCACACCTGCAGCCAGCCGCTAGGCCCGCAAGGCAGCGGCCCGCCGTACGGTACGACGCGATGCACGAATGGCGTGTCCGGTTCCTCGTCGGCGGGGCGCCAGTCGTTGCGACCGTAGCGCCGCTCTGGCTTGCGCTGCTTGCGCGCCATTCGCGATGGGGTCAGTCGAACAGGGGCAGCAGTTCGGGGGCGTCCCGAAGGGCGTCCGCCAGGAACATCGCTTCGAGCAGTTCGGCGGCGTGCTCGGTCGCGATGGCCGGGCAGGTGCCGAGCCACACCAGCACCTTCGCCAGTGGCGCCACGGCACGCGACAGCAGCCATAGCCGCTGCGCAGTGCTGGCCTCGGGTGCCTGCATGCCGCGACGCACAGCGGCCAGCAATTCGTCGCGCATCGCGACCCGCCTGTGGTGCGGCAGGCCCACGTCCGGGGTGGCTTGCATGGGGGTCACCCTTTCGAGTGCGCGGCGCAGTGGCGCCGGGCGAGGTCCAGCATCTCGAGTTCGAGTTCCACGCGAGCCATGGGGCTGGCAGTGCTCGGCAGTGCATTGAGCGCGCGGTCCCTCGCTTCGAACGCGCGCACGAAGGTGGCCGTCTCGTCGGCGGCAGCGCGGTGCTTGCCGAGTGCTTCGCGCAGCGTCGGCAGCAGGAAATGCGCGACGCGTTCGGCGAGGCGCACTTCCTGCACCGTCAGTGGGGGGTGGGCAGCCATCGGAGTGCTCCTTGTGGGGGTGCTGGGGTGCCCCCGGGCGAGTGGCCCGGGGGTGTGTCGCCTTACGGGGCGATCAGGTCGCCCACGTAGGCGAGTTGCGGGTTGCGCACGTCGGCGACCATGCGGCCTTCCACCAGCACCGTGCGCAAGTTGCGCAGCAGGTCGTCGTCGGCGAGGCCGATCACCGCGTTCACCGACTGGCGCAGCGCGACGAAGGCCCCGTCCGTGCTCGCGGTCAGCAGCAACTTGCCCGCAGGCACGCCCGACGACTGCACGATGGCGGGCATGTCGACCCCGGGCGGCAGGCCCATCCAGTTGCCGGACGTGCTCGCCTTCGCCAGCATCATGGTGGCGTAGTCGTCGGGGGACAGGATCGCGCGAATGCCCGACCCGCCCGCCGTGGCGATCTTCGCGGCCATCTTCACGATGGTCGACA
>CAZMIS010000578.1:0-2560 GCA_964566325.1 uncultured Anaerolineales bacterium | reverse complement strand
TATCCGCGGGTCGGATGCAGCCTTCCAGTATGGCCAGGATGGCCGGCGTGCCCAACAGAAAGCTGAAGCGCGCAGCCGATTCGCGGGTCAATCCACGCGCCAGGCCACTCGCGAGGGTCGCGCCGGAACGGCTTATTCCGGGCGCCATGGCCGCCGCCTGAGCCAGCCCGATCAGGACGGCATCGGTGAGGGTGATCTTGTGGAGCGGGCGTTGCGGGCGGCCCAGCCTTTCTGCCGCGAAAAGAATGGCTGCCGTAACCAACAGAAAGCCACCGACGGCCGTAATGGACGTGAACAGGGACTCGATGAAGTCGTTGAACAGGAACCCCAGCACCACGGCCGGCAGCGTGCCAAGGATGACGGCCCACGCCAGTCGACTGGAGGGATGGGCGAGCCGGCCCCCCGGGGAGGCGTTCCAGGGACCGCGCCGGATGAGACTGTCGAAGAAGCCCTTGATGATAGCCACCCAATCGCGCCAGAAATACGCGAGCACGGCGGCCAGGGTGCCCCAATGCAGCAGGGTGTCAAACAGCAGTCCAGGGCTGCTCCATCCCAGAGCCCACGGAACCAGGACGAGATGGGCAGACGAACTGACGGGGATGAACTCGGTGGCGCCCTGCACGATGCCGAGAATGATGGCCTGAATCACATTCATTGCTGTTTCCTCTGCCTCCTTGCCTCAAGCTGGGCGTGGCGCACGACCTGATCGGGCACCTGGTAGTGCGCCAGGAACTCCCGGCGGAACTGGTCGTAAGCACCGGCCTGTACCGCGGCCCTGATGTCGGACATCAGCCGCACCATGAATCGGATGTTGTGGAGGGTGGCCAGATGAAGCCCGAGAATCTCCTCCGCCTTGAACAGGTGGCGCAGGTATGCCCGGCTGAAGTTTTGGCAGGTGTAGCAGTCGCACCCGACCTCAACCGGCAGGGGGTCCTCTGCATACCGGGCGCTCCGCATGTTCAGACGCCCCTCTCTCGTGAGCAGCCCACCGTTTCGCGCGACCCGGGTGGGCAGGACGCAGTCGAAGATGTCCACGCCGCGCGCGACTCCCTCGACGATATCTTCCGGTGCGCCCACTCCCATGAGATAGCGGGGCCTGTGGGGCGGCAACTGCGGGATGGTGTGATCGAGGGTCTCGTACATCTGCTCCTTGGTCTCACCGACGCTGAGCCCGCCGATCGCGTAACCCGGGAAGTCCATCGAGGAAAGCGTGCGTGCGCTGTGCACGCGCAGATCGCTGAAGATGCCTCCCTGGACGATCCCAAACAACGCCTGATCTACGCGACGCTTCGCCCTCAGGCAGCGTGCGGCCCAGGCGTGGGTCCTGGTCAAGGCTTCCTCGTTGTAGCGTCGATCGAGCGGTTCTGCACACTCGTCCAGGCACATGATGATGTCTGCGCCGATGCTTTCCTGGCTCTGCACGGCGCTCTCGGGAGTGAAGCGGTGCAAGCTGCCGTCGATGTGGGATCGGAAGGTCACGCCGTCCGGGTCGAGTTTGCGCATCTGAGCCAGGCTGAAGACCTGGAAGCCGCCCGAGTCGGTGAGCATGGGGCGCTCCCAGCCCATCCAGGCATGCAGGCCACCGAACTTGCGGATCCGCTCTGTGCCCGGGCGCAGGTAAAGGTGATAGGTGTTGGAGAGAACGAGGCTGGCACCGACCTCGCGCAGATCGCGCGGCGTCAGCGTCTTCACCGTCGACTGTGTTCCGACGGGGGCAAAGACCGGTGTGAGCAGGGTGCCGTGTGGGGTGGTGAATTCCCCGGCGCGGGCATGCGTGGCTGGATCGCGCGCGATCGTTGTGAAGTCAAACATCGGTGGGCATTCTCAACATGATGGAGGTCAGGTGGCGAAACCATGAGAGCCGGCACTCAAACAAAAGGCGCAGATCCTCAAGAGGATCCACGCCTCTGCTGAGGACGGAGAGTTGGCGCCCGAATCAGTCATCCTTCTTGGCTGTTGCAGCCGAAGTAGAGCTCGACGTGTTTTCAGGCTTCTTGCTGTCGGTGTCACCAGCGGGGGTCGAAGACACTTCCTCCTTCTTGTGTGCAGGAATCGCCGTAGACGACTTCCCCTTGTTGTCGGTGACGTAGAAGCCAGAGCCTTTGAAGATCACCCCGACGGGCTGTATGACGCGATGCACCTGACCGCCACATTCAGGGCACTCTCTCAGCGTAGCATCACTATAGGATTGCAGGCGTTCGAACCTCACGCCGCAATCTGTGCATTCGTAGACATATGTGGGCATTACCGGATCCCCCGAGCTACCTTCCGCTCAACATTCAAACCTCCGAAGGCCGAAAAGCTCCGGAGGTCGGATGCTAGTATAGCGCATATTGAGTCCGGCGCAAAATGCATTTGTCCGGCATCTGCGTCGTCGCACTCCACAAGCGCGGGAGAGGTAGTGCGTTGAGGGCGGAGCAGCGCTGCGCCACAATGGGCGCCGGCTGCTCCGCCTCCAAGCATCCCGGACCGATTGTCTAGAAGAGGCCGACGACGCGGCCGGTCTCGAGGTCGAGGTCGACGTCGTAGAACACGGGCCGCGTGGGCAGGCCCGGCATGG
>CAZMIS010000577.1:0-2564 GCA_964566325.1 uncultured Anaerolineales bacterium | reverse complement strand
GATGCCCGCGGCTGCCTACAGCAGCGCGGTCACGCTGCCCCACAGGCCTGGGCGTTCGGCCTCCGCGGCCTGCAGCGCCTGGTCCGAGCCGAGCGCGACCACGTGCCCCGCGCGCGCCACCTCCTCCAGCGCATCGGCAAACGCGCCGAAGTGGACGGACATGGTGCTGAGCAGCTCGTCGCGCAGCTGTTGGCGCCAGGCGTCGGTCCGGCCGGTCAGGACGCGGCTCAGCGAGGTGAAGCCCTTCGCCGCAGGCAGCTGGTAACGATCCAGCTTGCCCGTCGCCGAGATGACGGCCTTCGTGACCTCGTCCTCGTCCGGCGCGAGGCTACGCAGGAAGTGCGGCGTCCCGTCGTAGTTGTCCAGGGTGCGCAGGACGTTGGGATCGCGGTACGACGTGAAGGTGTACAGGCCGGAGAGAAGATCGAGCCCGCCGTGTGCACCGTACGCGCCGCCCTGCGCGCGCACCTTCTCCCACAGCCATGTCGTGTTCAGGTACGCATTGATTGCCAGGACCGATCCGTGCAGGGGCCGGCCTGCACGGTGCAGAACGGCCGCTTTCCCCACGTAGTTTACCTGGCTGGGCACGGTGAAACCTTCGCGGAGAGGTAGGGCGGGCGGCGCCCACGACGCGGGCCGCAGCACGCCGCCCTCGGGCAGCGAGGCGAGCAGGTCTGCCAGCCCGGGCAAGAACGCCGCTCGCGCCTCCGGCTCGAGGGTCACATTGGCCACGATGGCCGCGCGGCGCACCAGCGCGGCGCGCACGCGCACCAGCCGCGCGAGCACGGAGGGCCAATCGTGCTCCACCGCGTCCGCCAGATCGCGCACGGCCTGGAGGCCGGCCACCCCGCCGATCTGTTCGTCGATCCAGCCCGCCTCGGTGAAGTGCGCGGCCAGCCGCCCTGCGGCGAAGCCGTTGCCGCGCGAGAGGAGCGAGGACTCGCGGCGCGCCTTCGACTCCAGCACGATCTGGCGGAACCGATCGCGATCGTCGAGCCGGCCGGTGAGCAGGACGTCCGACAGGATCGCCAACAACTGAGGCGCCTGTGGCGCCATCACCTTGCCCCGCAGGAACAGGTAGGCCGGCGGCGCCAGTCCCTCGCGCGCCTCCGAGACGTACGTCGAGGGGTGAAGGCCGCCTGTCTCGCGGCCGATCCGCATCGCCAGCCGCGCATAGTTCTGGCGTTCCGTGCCCATCTCCAGAAGCGCTCGGCCGAACACGGTCAGCAGCGGCAGATCCTGCGGGTCGAGGCCGCGCAGGTTGAACCCCAGGTCCAGGTAGACGATGCCGTTGGTGGGCAGAGGATGGACCAGCACGGGCACGCCCGTATGCTGCGCCTCTTCGAGCGGGATGGTGCGGATGGTGCGCTCCAGGTCAGACCGCCGGAGCACCGGCAGGGTCGCCAACGCCTCCGGGCTGTCCGCGCGCTCCTGTTGAACCTTGAACGCGGCAGTCTGCTCGACCAGGGCCGCGACCTCTGCGTCGCTCAGCGCAGCCCGTGTGCGCTCCAGGCGCTCGCGCTCCTCGGCGTCCTGGCGGGAGCGCAGGTCGGGATCCGGCAGCAGCGTCAGGGTGACGCGGTGCGGGTTGTCGAGCAGGTAGCGCCGGATCATGGCCTCGAAGTAGCGCGGGTCCGCTGCCAGGTTGGCCTTCAAGGCCGCCAGTGGCGCCTCGAACGTCAGGAGGCTGAAGGGGTCGCCGTCGTGCAGCCAGGTCGCGAGCGCGCGCAGCATGAACGAGATGCCGCGCTGGCCGCCGAACGCGTCGTTCTCGCGCAGGCCAAACTCCAGCGTGTTCATGGCCGCCGCGACCATCTCCGGATCCACCCCATCGCGCACCAACGCCTCCAACGTCCCGAGAATCAGCGGTTCGACCTTGGGGGCATCCTCCGGCGCCACGCCCTTCAGCCCCGCGGAGAACCCGACCTGGCGGAGCCCGGACAGATGGACCACCGTCACGTCCTCGCCCAGGCCCGACTCGACGAGCGCCTTGCGGAGCGGCGAAGCGCGCGAGCCGGTCAGGATGTAGGAAAGGATGTCGGCGCTCATCGCCTCGACAGGATCGTCCTGCGGCCCCATCACCCAGCTGACCGTCACGTACGCGCGCGGGCGGTCGGCAGGGCTTGTGGCAGCAAGAGCGCCGGCCACGTAAGGCGCAGTGACGCGCGCGGCGGCCGCGGGCGGCGCCTGCAGGGCGATGCCGGCGGGAGCCTCGGCTCGGTCGAAGCCGGCCAGCCGCGCGTCGATGCGGCACAGCATCTCGTCCACCGGCAGGTCGCCGTAAAGGAAGAAGCGCGCGTTGGAGGGATGGTAGTACGTGCGATAGAAGGCCACGAACTGCTCGTAGGTCAGGTCGGGAATGCGTTCGGGCAGGCCACCCGACGCACGGCCGTAGGCATTGTCGGGGAACAGGACGCGCTCTGCCTCACGCGCCTGCACGGCCTCGGGCCGCGCCATCGCGCCCTTCATCTCGTTAAAGACCACGCCCCGATACGCAAGCGGCGCCGATGGATCGTCCAGCTCGTAGTGCCACCCCTCCTGTTGAAACGTCTCCTCCGAGAGCA
>CAZMIS010000576.1:0-2580 GCA_964566325.1 uncultured Anaerolineales bacterium | reverse complement strand
GCATGCTATCGACGGGATATCTATACTTCAAGGGCAGCCGGTCAAACGTACAGAGCCTCCAGATGATTCCGGCATTTGCGTCAGTTGGATATATCATACCGTTCTATAAGGGAACGTCCGGCGATGGCATCGTGAAGCGCGTATACTGCATGCCGGCGGTGGGAGCGGGGTATCTCTACATCATGATGTCGTATGATACCCGGATTGCCGGCGGCAGCGACTACACATACAACTACGGAACGCAGGGATTCTTCAATCCGGGAATATTTGTTTCGTACGAGATCGGGGTGGAGATTTCCGGTTCCGTCGCGGTGACGATCACGCCGTCCTACACATGGTTCTTCGAGCGCAATTACGTGGGTCAGTATTTCGGCGGGTCGATTGGAGTGAGATTCCTGTTCTAGGCGGGATGGAGGATGACGATGAAAAAGCTTCTGTTGTTTATCGCCGGGTTGCTGATTCTCGCATGCGCCGCATGCAACAACCCAATCGAGAAGGGACTCGAGGACGAGGAGGGCTCGAATGGATTCAGCGCCCCTGGTTCTGGCGCATCCGGTCCGGGGGTCGCCCGATGGGACCAGGCGGTGTGGGACCAGAGCACATGGGAATAGCGGAACAATTGAGGACGGATTATGCAGATAAATATTAATTTCACCATCAATCTCGACGACCGGATTCTTCGCGCTGGTAAACGGATTCTTTCCAGGAGGAACCTCTGCATACTGCTATCGAGTATCGTTCTCATCGCTTCATTGAGCGTATACGCGGCGTCGATCGTGAAGCCGAATACCTTCATCCCGGGGGCCATTATTCGCTCCGATCACGTGAACGAAAACTTCGACATCCTGTATGACAAGGTGAACGAGCTGGACGCATTGTTCCCGCGGGGGATCGTGCTCATGTGGTCCGGCGCCATCGGCGATATCCCGACGGGCTGGGCCCTCTGCGACGGCAATGCGCATACTGCGCCCAATGGAGACTCGGTCACGACGCCCGACCTGCGAGATCGCTTTATCGTCGGGGCGGGAAATTCCTATTCGATCGGCAATACTGGCGGTGAGAGTTCCCATCAATTAACGCTCGCTGAAATACCGGCGCATAATCATGCGAATGGCGTGTTTAAGTACCTGTTGAAATACGATGGAAATGAAACACAATTACATGCGGGTAATTGGGATCCTGACGAGCCGAATATCCATGAGAAAGGTGAGATAAAAATGGAAGGTGGAAACCAGCCCCATGAAAACCGCCCGCCATATTATGCCCTTGCACTCATTATGAAGCTTTAGGATGCTGATATGCAGATTAATATCAACATCACCATCGATGATAGAATCATTAAGGCCGTTAAGCACTTCTTTTCTCGGAAGGTGACCATCGCACTCGCGCTGCTAATTCTTGCCGGAATTTCTATCATTGCTTACTCCGCAACCATCACCAAGCCGCATACATTCACGCCCGGTACGGTCATCTTCTCTGATGACGTGAATCAGAACTTCGATGTCGTCTACGACGCCGTGAACAAGCTTGTTCCCGCAGGAACCATCGTCGCCTATGGGGGAAATGCTGCGCCAACCGGCTGGCTTTTATGTGACGGGTCGGAGGTAAGCCGTGCAACATACAATGATTTGTATGCTGTAATTGGTTCTTCATTTGGTGGCGGAAATGGAAGTACGACATTCAATGTTCCTGATTTACGGGGGGTTTTTATTAGAGGTCATCATTTGGGCAGTAATCGGGACCCTGATTTTACCGGAAGAACTCTCGGGGCTTTACAATCAGACGATTTTAAAAGCCATGATCATATTACGTGCGATACTGAAATTCCAACATATGGCAAATTAGGAACACTCAATAAAATTTACTCAGGAGGTGGTGATGCCATGTTCGGTAGCGGCAGGAACATGAGAACCGGTTTTTCCGGTGGCTTGGAAACGAGACCGAAAAATGTATCTGCAAATTACATCATCAAACACTGATGTTTTGATAGGGTATGGAAATTAAAATCATCATCGATGATCGAATAATTGATCTTGTGCGAGTCATATTCCGAAAGAGAATAATCGCGGTGTTCTCTTGTGTCTGTATAATCGGCGTCGGAGTCGGCGTACTCGCGATTACCGTCACAAAGCCGCATACGTTCACCCCGGGGAACGTGATCTTTTCGGACGACGTGAACGAGAACTTCGACACCATCTACACGGCGGTAAACGCCATCAAGGAGCCGCCGATTGGCTCAATTATCGCATGGCATAAATCCATGGCAGGAACACCGGCCATTCCGAGTGGTTGGGTTGAATGTAATGGCCAGGTTGTGTCCGACGCAGATTCACCGTATAATGGTACCGCGGTGCCTGCCCTAAACAATGATGCTGGTTCCGGTCAGGGAGGGCGGTTCCTTCGAGGTAATTCGGCGTCTGGTATCATGCAATCTGACGATTTTAAGTCTCACACGCATCAAATACGTGATGAATCAGATCCAAGTGGTGGAGGAGCGCTCGAGGAAGGATCGTGGAGCGGCGCGTGGCTGAATGGCTTGGTTTCAGAGACCGGCGGTCCCGAAACCCGACCAGCCAACAT
>CAZMIS010000575.1:0-2587 GCA_964566325.1 uncultured Anaerolineales bacterium | reverse complement strand
AGAGGTAGATGAGCTTGCCCAGGCGCAGGTGACCGGCCAGCGAGGCCGCCTCGGACGCCACGCCCTCCATCAGGTCGCCGTCGGTGACGATGGCGTAGACGTAATGGTCGATGATCTCGTGGCCCGGTCGATTGTAGACCGCCCCCAGGTGGGCCTCGGCCATGGCCATGCCCACGCCGTTGCTGAACCCTTGCCCCAGCGGCCCGGTGGTTGTCTCCACCCCGGGGGTGAACCCGTACTCCGGATGGCCGGGGGTCAGGCTGCCCCACTGGCGGAAGCGCTTCAACTCCTCGAGGGGCAGGTCGTAGCCGGTCAGGTGGAGGAGGGAGTAGAGCAGCATGCAGCCGTGGCCGCCGGACAGGATGAAGCGGTCGCGGTTCGGCCAGGCCGGATTGGTCGGGTTATGGCGCAGGTGGCGCGTCCAGATCGTATACGCCAGCGGCGCAGCGCCCATGGGCAGGCCGGGATGTCCCGAGTTGGCCTGTTGCACGCCGTCCGCCGACAGGAAACGGATGGTGTTGATTGCCAGGGCTTGCAGGGCCTTAGTTTCTTTCATGCGATCCTCTCCGGGCGGGGGTGGCTGGCAGCGGCCAGCCCTCACCCCCGCCTGTACCAGTGAGTTTAGGCTGCTCTCAGCTTGCGGTCCTGCGATCGCAGGTAGAACTTGGTGATCTCCTCAGCCACCGCCGGGATGAGCGCCAGGCTCAGCACGACCAGCCACTCGCGGCCGGCCAGGAAGTGGGTGTTGAAGATCGGCTGCAGGAAGGGCACGTTGACGACCAGCATCAACAGGATGATCGAGAAGGCGACTGCGAACTGCATGTACTTGTTCGAGAAGACGCCCAGGCGGAAGATGGATGCGCGCTCCGAGCGAACCGTGTACGCACGCAACAACTCGCACAGTGACAAAGTCACGAACGCCATCGTCTCCGCGGTCTGCACGTCCACACCGCGCCAGTCGTGCTGGAGCAGGTAGCTCAGGGGGTTCATGCCGGCCGGGACGCTTGCGCCCGCTTCCAGGTGCCACAGGAGGCCAAGGATGAATGCCGTCAGCACTGCGCCGGTCTGCGCAATGGTCTGGACGACCATGCCCAGGCGCATCGGCTTGTTGACGATCGATTCGGTCTTGGGACGCGGCGGCTGCTCCATGATGTCGGGATCGCCCTTTTCCATGGCCAGCGCCAACGCAGGTGCGCCGTCGGTCAACAGGTTACCACAGCAGCTGGATGACGGTCAACGGCATGGGCAGGCCCGCCAGGGTTGACAGGAAGATGATCATCACTTCGGCGATGTTCGAGGAGAGCAGGAAGAACACGAACTTGCGGATGTTGGCGTAGATGATGCGTCCCTGCTCGACCGCGGCCACGATGCTGACGTAGTTGTCGTCCGTCAGCACCATATCGGCGGTCTCTTTTGCCACATCGGTGCCGGTGATGCCCATCGAGATGCCGATGTCCGCGCGTTTGATCGCCGGTGCATCGTTGACCCCGTCGCCGGTCATGGCAACCACTTCGCCGTTCTGCTGCAGGGCGTCGACAATGCGCATCTTGTGTTCAGGCGAGACCCGTGCGAAGACGGCGGTGAGTTTCACCTCTTCAGCCAGGCCGCGGTCTTCCATGTCGTTCAGGTCGGCGCCGGTGTGAACCTTGTCTCCCGGCTGCAACAGCCCGATGGCCCTCGCCACCGCAGCACCGGTGTTGGGGTAGTCTCCCGTGATCATGATGGTGCGCAGCCCTGCGCCACGCGCTTTCTCCAGCGCGGGCTTCACCTCGGCGCGAGGCGGATCGATCATGCCCATCAGGCCGGCGAAGATCAGCCCCTGTTCGGCATACTCCCGGGTCAGTTCCTCCGGTATCTCATCCTCGATGCGATAGGCAAAGCCCATGACTCGCAGAGCCTCGCCCGTCATCTCGTCGTTGGCCGCCAGGATGCGACGGCGCATCTCGTCATCCAGTGGCTGCACCTCATCGTCGAGCGTCTGATACCGCGTGCACAGGTCCAGGACCAGGTCCGGTGCACCCTTGACGGTGACCGCATGAGCTCCCAGCTTGCTCTGGTCCTTGAACGGCGATGGGCCTTCCTCTTTGATCCACGTGATCTTGTGGACGGTGGTCATCCGTTTCAAGGCTGAATCGAAGGGGATCTCTTTGTGGCGAGGGTAGGCCTGCATCAACTCGGTGAACGCCGGCCATGCCTTGGTCATGGCGACGAGCATCGCACCTTCGGTGGGATCGCCGATCATGCGATACGCGTTGGGCCCCTCACCTTGCACCGGTTCCAGCACTGCATCGTTGTTCAGTGTTCCCACCCACAAGACAGTGGAAAGACCGGGTGTCTTGCGCAGGTCGGCCTTCTGGCCGTCGACGATGAAGTCGCCCTGGGGGTCGTAGCCGGTGCCCGTGATTTCGGCCATCTTGCCATCCACCCACAGACGGGTGACGGTCATTACGTTCTGCGTCAGGGTGCCGGTCTTGTCCGAGCAGATGACCGTGGCCGAGCCGAGGGTCTCCACAGAGGCCAGCCGGCGAATCAGCGCGTTGCGCCGCACCATCTCGCGCATGCCCAGCGCCAGGCTGATGGTGACCAC